>JAGWVP010000365.1 GCA_018970825.1 bacterium
GGTCGCCAACGCCGAGAACGTCGGCAACGTGGACGTGGACGACCTCGTCGTGCGCCGCGCCTGGGTCGACGAGGGCCCGACCGCGAAGCGCAGCCTGCCGCGCGCCCAGGGGCGCGCCACCCGCATCTTCAAGCGCTCGAGCCACCTGACGGTGGTCGTGGGCGAGAAAAAGTAGGACCGCGCCGATGGGACAGAAGACGCATCCGAGAGGCTTCCGGGTAGGCGTGATCGAGGGCTGGGACTCTCGGTGGGTCGCCGGCAAGGAGTACGCCGAACAGCTCCACGAGGACCTGCGGGTCCGCCGCTTCCTGAAGAAGCGGCTCTACCACGCCGGGATCTCGAAGATCGAGATCGAGCGCGCCGCGGCCAAGGCGAAGGTGAACATCCACACCGCGCGCCCGGGCATCGTGATCGGCAAGAAGGGCGCCGAGATCGAGAAGCTCAAGGCCGAGCTCGGCAAGCTCATGGGTCGCGAGACCTACATCAACATCATCGAGGTGCGCCGTCCCGACATCGACGCGCAGCTCGTTGCGGAGAACGTGGGGCTGCAGCTCGAGCGTCGCGTCGCGTTCCGCCGCGCGATGAAGGAGGCGGTGGCCCGGGCGATGCGCATGGGCGCCCAGGGCGTCCGGATCCAGGCGTCGGGCCGTCTCGGCGGCGCCGAGATCGCGCGCCGCGAGTGGTACCGCGAGGGTCGCGTCCCGCTGCACACCCTGCGCGCGGACATCGGCTACGGATTCGCCGAGGCCAAGACGACCTACGGGGTCATCGGCATCAAGGCGTGGGTCATGCACGGCGACGTCCTGTCGCGCGCGGAGGAAGCGCGCCAGGCCGCGGGCGCCTGAGGCGAGGAACGGCAGATGCTCTCCCCGAAACGCGTCAAGTTCCGCAAGATGCACAAGGGCCGGAACGCCGGCACGGCCTACCGAGGGTCGGCGCTGTCGTTCGGCGACTTCGGCCTGAAGGCGATGCACCGCGGATGGATCACGGCCCGGCAGCTCGAGGCCGCCCGAATCGCGCTCACCCGCCACATCAAGCGCGGCGGACGCGTCTGGATCCGGGTGTTCCCCGACAAGCCGATCACGAAGAAGCCCGCCGAGACCCGCATGGGCAAGGGCAAGGGCAACCCCGAACTGTGGGTGGTCGTCATCAAGCCCGGCCGCATGATCTTCGAGATGGAGGGAGTCGACCGGGCGGTGGCCAAGGAGGCGTTCCGCCTCGCGGCGCACAAGCTCCCGATCCCGACCGAGTTCATCGAGAGAGGTGCCCATGCAGCCTAAGGACATCCGGGACCTCGGGCCCGAGGAACTCGCGACGAAGGAGGCCGAGGTCCGCGAGGAGCTCTTCCGCCTGCGCATGCGCGGAGCGACCGGCCAGGTCGAGAACAAGATGAAGGCGCGGATGGTGCGCCGGGACCTCGCCCGGGTCCTCACGATCCGGCGCGAGAAGGCGGGACGTTGATCATGCTCGGACATCGCAAGGAGCGCACCGGCGTCGTCCTGTCGAACAAGATGGACAAGACCGTGGTGGTCGTCGTCGAGCGGCTCGTCAAGCACCCGAAGTACAAGAAGTACCTGCGTGCCCGGAAGAAGTACAAGGCGCACGACGAGCGCAACGCCTGCGGCGTCGGCGACCAGGTGACGATCGTCGAGACGAGGCCCGTCTCCAAGGAGAAGCGTTGGGCCGTGCGGACGATTCTCAAGAAGTCCGCGGTCTGAGGGGGACGACATGATCCAGACCGAGACATTGCTCGACGTGGCCGACAACAGCGGCGCCCGCAAGGTGCTGTGCATCAAGGTGCTCGGCGGCAGCCGCCGTCGCTACGCCTCGCTCGGCGACGTGATCGTCGCCGCGGTGAAGGAGGCGACGCCCAACTCGAAGGTGAAGAAGGGCGACGTCGTCAAGGCGGTCGTCGTGCGCACGGCGAAGGAAGTCGGGCGCCCCGACGGCTCCTACATCCGCTTCGACAACAACTCGGCGGTGCTCATCGACAACCAGCGCGAGCCCGTCGGGACGCGCATCTTCGGGCCGGTGGCCCGCGAGCTCCGGGCCAAGCGGTTCATGAAGATCGTGTCGCTGGCGCCCGAAGTCATCTGACGGGGAACGGGAAACCATGGGTGCCAAGACCGGAATCAAGGCGGGGAGCGGCGAGCGGCCGGCCCGCGTCCCGTCCCGCTTGAAGAAGGGCGACACCGTCCTCGTCATCGCGGGGCGGGAGAAGGGCAAGACCGGCAAGGTCCTCCGGATGATTCCGGAGAAGAACCGCGCGACGGTCGAGCGCCTCAACATCGTGAAGCGCCACCGCCGCGGGAGCGGCCCGCAGCAGGTGGGCGGGATCGTCGAGAAGGAGTCCCCGATCGACGTCTCGAACCTCATGCTCGTGTGCCACCGCTGCAACAAGCCGACGCGCGTCGGCGCCAAGCGCCTCGAGGACGGGGCCCGTGCGCGCACGTGCAGGCGCTGCGGCGAGACCATCGACCGCTGAGCGCGCGCGGGAGACGAGAGAAGATCCAATGGTTCCGAGACTGAAGACGACCTACCAGGAGAAGATCGCGGGTGCGCTCCAGAAGGAGCTCGGCGCGGCGAATCCGCTCCAGGTCCCGCGGCTCGAGAAGATCGTCATCAACATGGGGCTCGGCGAGGCCATCCAGAACGTGAAGGCGCTCGACTCGGCCGTCCAGGAGATGGCGACGATCACCGGCCAGAAGCCGGTCGTGACCCGCTCGCGCAAGGCGATCGCGAACTTCAAGCTTCGCGAGAACATGCCGATCGGGGCCATGGTCACGCTTCGGGGCAGCAGGATGTACGAGTTCTTCGACCGCCTGCTGAGCGTCGCCCTGCCGCGTGTCCGGGACTTCAAGGGCGTGAGCGACAAGGGCTTCGACGGTCGCGGAAACTACTCGCTCGGCATCTCGGAGCAGATCATCTTTCCCGAGATCGACATCGACAAGATCGACAAGCTGCGCGGCATGACGATCACGATCGTCACCACCGCGCGTTCCGACAGCGAAGGCAAGGCGCTTCTCAAGGCCTTCGGCATGCCCTTCCGGAGCTAGGCGGAGAACCCATGGCCAAGACGTGTTTGAGGATCAAGGCGGCGCGCCCCCCGAAGTTCGCGGTTCGCGCCTACAATCGCTGCCTCTCCTGCGGCCGTGCGCACGCGTACTTCCGCCGTTTCAAGCTGTGCCGAATCTGCCTGCGCGATCTCGCCCTGAAGGGCCAGATCCCGGGCGTGACCAAGGCGAGCTGGTAGGCCCGCCGAGGTATCCAGTCATGATGACCGACCCGATCGCCGATTTCCTGACCCGCATCCGCAACGGGAATCTCGCCCGCAAGGAGCGCGTCGACATCCCCTGGTCGAAGATGAAGGAGCGCATCGCGAACGCGCTCGTCTCCGAGGGCTACCTGAGCGACTTCAGCGTGGTCGGCGAGGGGCCGGCCAAGCAGATCCGCGTCGGCCTCAAGTACGACGCCGCGCGCCGCCCGGTGATCACCGGCATCCGCCGGGTGAGCCGGCCGAGCCTGCGCGTCTACGTGGGCGCCGACTCGGCGCCGAAGATCCGCCGCGGTTACGGCGTGGCTCTCCTCTCGACCCCCCTCGGGGTCATCGCGGACCACGAGGCTCGCTCCCGCAACGTCGGCGGCGAAGTCCTCTGCGCGGTGTGGTGACCGGGCCTTCGTAGGACCGGGCGAGAACGGACCAGGAAGGGAATCGATCATGTCGCGGATTGGGCGTCAGCCGGTCAAGGTGCCCCAGGGCGTCACGGTCTCCGTGAAGCCGGCTGCGGTCGAGGTGAAGGGCCCCAAGGGGACCGGGAAGGTCGCGGTTCCGGCGGGCGTCTCCGTCGAGCAGAAGGGGGACGAGATCGTCGTGTCCCGCAAGGGCGACGGGCGCGAGGAGCGGTCGCTCCACGGGCTC
>JAGWVP010000366.1 GCA_018970825.1 bacterium
GAGCCGGCTGGCGCCGCTGACCGAACTCGAAAAGACGACGAACGAGGGCGCCGGGGAATTCCCCGGCGCCCTCTTCTTTTCCCGCCCGCGCGGACGGGAGGTGCGCTCTCAGGCCTGGGGCGAAGCCGGCAGGCGGGTCTCCCCCATCAGGTACTCGTCGACGCCGCGCGCCGCCTCGCGCCCCTCCCAGATCGCCCACACGACGAGCGACTGGCCGCGACGCACGTCGCCGCAGGCGAACACGCCGGGCACGCTGGTGGTCCAGGTCGGACCGGCCGCGACGTTGCCGCGCGCGTCGAGCTCGACGCCGAGATCGGCCAGCAGCGGCCCGCGGTCGGGGCCCACGAAGCCGAGCGCGAGCAGGACGAGGTCGCAGTCGATCTCGAACTCGCTGCCGGGAACCTCGACCATCTTCGGCGGGCCCGCAGGCTGCTTCTGCCACTCGAGGCGCACGCCGTGGAGCTTCTTCACGTTGCCGTGCTCGTCTCCCGAGAAGTGCTTCGTGTTGATGCTCCAGTCGCGCACGACGCCCTCCTCGTGGGAGGACGAGGTCCGCAGCGTCATCGGCCAGTAGGGCCAGGGCGCCACGTCCTCGGTCCGCGTCGACGGCGGCATCGGCAGGAGCTCGAACTGGTGGACCGACTTCGCTCCGTGGCGGTTCGAGGTGCCGAGGCAGTCCGACCCCGTGTCGCCGCCGCCCAGGATCACGACGCGCTTGCCGGTCGCGAGGATGCGGTCGGGCACGGAGTCGCCCGCGACCGTCTTGTTCTGGGACGGGAGGAAGTCCATCGCGAAGTGGATCCCGCGCAGTTCGCGGCCCGGCACGGCGATGTCGCGCGGCGTGGTCGAGCCGCCCGCGAGCACGACCGCGTCGAAGAGCCGACGGAGATCGGCCGCGGCGACGTCGGTCCCGACGTTCGTGCCCGGCCGGAACGTCACGCCCTCGGCCTCCATTTGGGCCATGCGGCGGTCGATCAGGTGCTTCTCCATCTTGAAGTCGGGGATGCCGTAGCGCAGAAGCCCGCCGATCCGGTCGGCGCGCTCGAACACCGTCACGTCGTGGCCGGCGCGCGCGAGCTGCTGCGCGCACGCCAGCCCCGCGGGCCCGGAGCCGACGACCGCGATCTTCTTGCCGGTCTTGCGCGCAGGCGGGCGCGGTACGACCCAGCCTTCCTTCCACGCGTGCTCGATGATCTGCTTCTCGATCTGCTTGATGGTGACCGGCGAGTCCGCGATGTTGAGGACGCAGGCCTCCTCGCACGGCGCCGGGCAGATGCGGCCGGTGAACTCCGGAAAGTTGTTCGTCGAGTGGAGCCGGTCGATCGCCTCGCGCCAGCGGTCGCGGTAGACGAGGTCGTTCCATTCCGGGATCAGGTTCCCGAGCGGGCAGCCCTTGTGGCAGAAGGGGATGCCGCAATCCATGCAGCGCGCGCCCTGTTCGCGCAGCTCGGGCTCGGGCAGCTTGCCCTCGAACTCGCGCCAGTCCTTCAGGCGTTCGTCGATGGGCCTCCGCCCGGGGAGGTGTCTGTCGATCTCGAGGAATCCGGTGATCTTTCCCATGGTTCTGGCTCGCTCCGGCTTCAGGCCGACTGGCGGCGCGCCTTCTCGAGGACCTTGCGGTACTCGGTCGGCATCACCTTGACGAAATGTTCGGAGAGCTGCTTCCAGCCTGACAGGAGGCGCCAGGCGACCGAGCTCTGCGTGTAGTCGAAGTGACGGCGCACGAGGTCGTGGATCGTCGCCAGGTCCTCCTCGGTCGGCTTCTCCAGGTCGATCATCCCGCGGTTGCAGCGCGCCGGGAACGTCCCGTCGGGGTCGTACAGGTAGGCGACGCCGCCCGACATGCCGGCCGCGAAGTTGCGGCCGGTGGGGCCGAGCACGACGACGAGCCCCCGGGTCATGTACTCGCAGCCGTGGTCGCCGACGCCCTCGACGACCGCGGTCACGCCGCTGTTGCGCACGCAGAAGCGTTCGCCGGCCGTGCCGCGCAGGAACACCTCCCCGCCGGTCGCGCCGTAGAGCGACACGTTGCCGACGATGATGTTCTCCTCGGGGACGAAGGTCGACTCCCTCGGCGGGAAGGCGACGATCCGCCCGCCCGACATGCCCTTGCCGAAGTAGTCGTTCGCGTCGCCCTCGAGCGTGGCCGCGATTCCATGGGCGAGGAACGCGCCGAAGCTCTGCCCGGCCGACCCCCGGAAGTGGATCCGGATCGTCTCGGGCGGCAGCCCCTCGATGCCGTGCCGGCGCGAGATCTCCGCCGAGAGCATCGTGCAGGCCGTGCGGTTCACGTTGCGGATCGGCATCGAGAACTCGACCGGCTTGCGGCTCTCGATCGCGTCGCGCGAGAGCTGGATCAGCTCGACGTCGAGCGCCTTCTCGAGCCCGTGGTCCTGCGTCCCGGTGCAGCGGATCGCGAAGCCCTCGGGCACGACCGGCTTGTGGAGGAGCTGGGTCAGGTCGATGCCCTTCGCCTTCCAGTGCTCGATCGCCTCCGCGGCGTCGAGGCGGTCGACGCGGCCGACCATGTCCTCGACCTTGCGGAAGCCGAGCTCCGCCATGAACTCGCGCAGTTCCTCCGCGATGAACGTCATGAGCCGCACCACGTGCTCGGGCTTGCCGGCGAACTTCTTGCGAAGCACCGGGTCCTGGGTGGCGATCCCCACCGGGCAGGTGTTCAGGTGGCAGACCCGCATCATCACGCAGCCCGAGGCGACGAGCGCCGCCGTCGCGAAGCCGAACTCCTCCGCGCCGAGCAGCGCCGCGACCGCGACGTCGCGGCCCGTCTTCAGCTGGCCGTCGGTCTCGACCCGGATGCGGCTGCGGAGGTCGTTCATGACGAGCACCTGCTGGGTCTCGGCGAGGCCGAGTTCCCAGGGGATGCCCGCGTGCTTGATCGAGGTGAGCGGGGAGGCGCCGGTGCCGCCGGAGTCGCCGCTGATGAGGACGAGGTCGGCCTTCGCCTTCGAGACGCCGGCCGCGACCGTGCCCACCCCGACCTCCGCGACCAGCTTCACGCTGATGCGCGCCCGGTCGTTCGCGTTCTTCAGGTCGTGGATCAGCTGCGAGAGATCCTCGATCGAGTAGATGTCGTGGTGCGGCGGCGGCGAGATGAGCCCGACGCCCGGCGTCGAGCAGCGGATCCGCGCGATGTACTCGTCGACCTTGTGGCCGGGGAGCTGGCCGCCCTCGCCGGGCTTCGCCCCCTGCGCCATCTTGATCTGGAGCTCGTCGGCGTTGACCAGGTAGTGGCTCGTCACGCCGAAGCGCCCCGAGGCGACCTGCTTGATCGAGCTGCGGCGCGAGTCGCCGTTGGGATCCCGCTCGTAACGGACGGGATCCTCGCCGCCCTCGCCGGTGTTCGAGCGTCCGCCGAGCCGGTTCATCGCGATCGCGAGGTTCTCGTGCGCCTCGCGGCTGATCGAGCCGAGGGACATCGCCCCGGTCTTGAAGCGCTTCACGATCTCGGACGCCGGCTCGACCTCCTCGATCGGCACCGGCGTTCCCTTCCGGAAGCGCAGCAGCCCGCGGAGCGTGCAGAGGTGGCGGTCGTAGGCGTTCTGGAGCTCGGTGTACTTCTTGAACAGCCCGTAGTCGCCCTTGCGCACCGAGTGCTGCAGGTGGGCGATCGTCTCCGGGTTGTACATGTGGTACTCGCCGCGACGGCGGTACTGGTACTGCCCGCCCACCTCGAGCTCGTCGTCGCGCTCGGGTGCGACCTCGAAGGCGTCGCGGTGGCGCAGCGCGGTCTCGGACGCGATCTCGTCGAGGCCGATGCCCTCGATGCGCGAGGCCGTCCAGGTGAAGAAGCGCTCGACGAGCCTCGACGACAGCCCGATCGCCTCGAAGATCTGGGCGCCGCGGTAGCTCTGCAGCGTCGAGATCCCCATCTTGCTCATGACCTTGAGCAGGCCCTT
>JAGWVP010000367.1 GCA_018970825.1 bacterium
CGCACGGAGAACTCCGCGCACCCGCCGACGGCCCCGGACGACCCTCGACACGTCGTCGCGAACCGGCGGCCTGCCCGGGAGGACTGCGATCGAGGCCTTCATGTCGCGTCGTGGAGATGCGTTCCCCGCCCCCGGGTGCCCGCACGGCCCGCCCGGGGAGAGGCGGCCCCGGGACGGGAGCGCAACGAACCCCTCGACCCTAGCCGCCGGAGGCGAGCCCCGGCAAGCGTCGCGACGAGAGCCACCGGGTGGTACGGAAGACGGCGTCGGAGGACATCGATGACTGCGGCGAAGATCCGTTCGACTCACACCATCGGGCGCTACGCTCTCGGCGTGGACTGGCAGGACGGCCACGACTCGATCATGCCGTTCGTCCACCTGCGTGCCCACTGCCCGTGCGACGCCTGCGCGAACGAGCGATCGGCCGAGCGTCTGCCGGGCTCCCGCGACGTCCAACTCGAGGGCCTCGACCGCCTCGGCGAGGAAAGCGTCTTCCTGCGCTGGGACGACGGCCACGAGACCCTGTACCTGGTCGACGAACTCCGGGCGCTCTGCCGCTGCGCGTACTGCATCGGCGAGCCCGAGCGACCGATCACCGGCTGACGAGGAAGTTCACTCCTCGATGCGGATCGCCTTGTTCGGGCAGCCGCGCACGGCCGCCTCGAGCTTCGCCCGCAGACTCTCCGGAGGGGTCTCCTGGAGAACGTAGAGAAAGTTGTCCGCCCGGACCTCGAAGATCTCGGGAGCCGCGGCCTGGCAGACCGCGTTGCTGTTGCACTTGTCGAAGTCGACGACGACCTTCACGGGCACCTCCATCGCGCTCGCCCCGAGCGCGCCCGTGGGCTATCACGAAGCGCCCGGGGGATCACCCCCCGGATGCGCGAATACGGAAAGGAAGCCCGGTGTCGACCCTCGTCCTCCTTCGCCACGGCGAGTCGCAGTGGAACCTCGAGAATCGCTTCACCGGCTGGGTCGACGTGCCGCTCACCGAGAAGGGCATGGCCGAGGCCCGGCGGGCGGGGAAGAAGCTCGCGGAGACCGGGATCACCTTCGACCGGTGCTTCACCTCCGAGCTCCAGCGTGCCCAGGAGACCCTGCGCATCGTGCTCGAGGTCCTCGGCTCCCCCGGCCTGCCGGTCACCCGCGACCAGGCGCTGAACGAACGCCACTACGGCGACCTCCAGGGACTCGACAAGGCCGAGACGGCGAAGAGGTACGGCGAGGAGCAGGTCCACGTCTGGCGTCGCAGCTACGACGTTCCTCCGCCGGGCGGCGAGAGCCTCAAGGACACCGCGGCTCGGACCCTTCCCTACTTCGAGGCGAACGTCGTGCCCGCGCTCTCGCGCGGCGAAAACGTGCTCGTCGCCGCGCACGGCAACAGCCTGCGCTCGATCGTGATGGATCTCGAGAAACTCACGCGCGAGCAGGTGCTCGAGTTGAACATCGCGACCGCCGTGCCGCTGGTCTACGACCTCGGGCCCGGTCTCGAGATCCGGGGCAAGCGCATCCTCGCCTGAGTCGCGCTCAGTCGGAGGTCGCCCCGCCTCCCGCAGGGGCTGGAGCCGGCGCGGGCGCGGGCGAACCGCCCGAAGCCCCGGCACCCGCATCCGTCTCCTTGGGCTTCGGCTTCGGCTTCGGCACCGCCTTGGGCGCGAAACGCTTGGGCTCGGTGCCGGCGACGAACATCTCGGTGTGCGACGGCCGGCCCTTCACGGCCCGCAACCCGGTCGCGTTGTCGATCTTCACCGCGACCAGGCCCTTGGGCGGTGCGAACTCCCTGCGAGGCCTGCCCTTCAGCGCGCGCAGCATGAAGTTCGTCCAGATCGGGGTCGCCGCCTTGCCGCCGGTGTAGGCGCCGAGCGTGCGGTCGGCGTCGTAGCCGACCCAGACGATCGCGAGGAGCTCGGGCGTGAAGCCGCCGAACCATGCGTCCTTCGCCTCGTTGGTCGTGCCGGTCTTGCCGGCCGCGGGGCGCCCGAGCCGCAGCGCGTCCTTCGCGGTGCCGGTCTCGATGACCCCGGTCATCATCTTGGTGACGATGTAGGAGGTCGCGGGGTTCATCACGAGCTCGTGCCGCGGCTGGGTGCCCGGAAAATCGACCGGGTCGCCGTTCTCGTCGGTCACCGAGGTGACGAACACCGGCTCGAAGCGACGACCGCCGGAGGCGATCACCCCGTAGGCGCGGGCGAGGTCGAGCGGCGTCACCTCGGCTGCGCCGAGCGCGATCGAGTAGGCGCGCGGGAACGGGGTCGGGAAGCCGAAGATGCGCAGGTAGTCGCGCAGCGGGTCGATGCCGATCGCGAGCGCGAGCCGAACCGAGACCGTGTTGAGCGACTGCGCGAGCGCGGTGCGCAAGGGCACGCGCCCGGCGTACTTCCCGCTCGAGTTCTTGGGCGTCCAGCGGCCGTGCCTGCCGTCGGGCAGCGAGATCGGCGCGTCCTCGACGATCGTCGACGGGGTGTAGCCCTTGTCGATCGCCGCCGCGTAGATGAGGGGCTTGAAGGCCGAGCCGGGCTGGCGCTTGGCGAGCGTCGCCCGGTTGAACTCGCTTCGATCGTGGTCCACCCCGCCGACGAGAGCCTTCACGAGTCCCGTCTCCGGCTCGACGGCCACGAGCGCGCCCTCGATCTGCGGGTCCTGGTCGAGCGAGTATCGAAGGACGCCGTTTTCGTCGCGGCCCATGGGCTCGAGCGAGACCACGTCGCCGATGCGCAGGCGACGCGGGTCGCGACGCTCGCGCCCCGAGCCGAGACCCTCCTTCGGCACGACCGCCGTCTCCCACGGCGTCCGCACCTGGATCTCCTGGCCGTGGAAGCCGACCACCACTCCCTGTTGAGGCCCGTCGGGCCTGCGGCTTCCCTTCTGCCGTTCGAGGTACCAGTCGATGCGCTTGGGCGGCAGGTGGCGCACCGCGGTGCGCGAGCCGAGGCTGCGGTCGATGCGGCGCAGTCCCTGGTAGAGGATCTGCTCGGCCTCGTCCTGCATCTTCAGGTCGACGGCCGCGTGGACCCGCAGCCCGAGGTCGGCGAACCCGGGACCGTACTGGTCCTCGAGCAACCGCCGGACGTGGTCGACGTACCACGCGGCACGCTCGGTCGTGGGCGCCTTCTCGTTCGTGAACGAGAGGGTCTCCGCGAGCGCCGCCTCCTTTTCCTCGACCGTGATCATCTGCGCCGCGACCATGCGGTCGAGCACGTAGTGCTGGCGCTTGATCGCCGCCTCGGGGTTGCGCAGCGGATCGCTGCGACTCGGGGCCTGCGGCAACCCGCCGAGGACCGCCGCCTGCGCGAGCGAGAGGTCCTGGACCTTCTTGCCGAAGAGAGTCTGGGAAGCCGCCGCGATGCCGTAGGTGCCCGCCCCGAAGTAGATCTGGTTCAGGTAGAGGTAGAGGATCTCGTCCTTGGTGAGCTTCGACTCGAGTTCGAGCGCGAGGATGAGCTCCTTCGCCTTGCGCTCGAAGCTGCGCTCGGGCGAGAGCAGGAGCTGCTTCACCACCTGCTGCGTGATCGTGCTCGCGCCCTGGGCGATGCCGCCCTTCTGCCAGTTCGCGAGGATCGCGCGCGCGATGCCCGAGGGGTCGATGCCGCGGTGCGTGTAGAACGAGGCGTCCTCGGCCGCGATGAACGCGTTGCGAACGTGCGGCGGGACGTCGGCGAGCGGCACCAGGTAGCGGCGCTCCTGGAAGAACTCCGCGATCTGGCTTCCGTCGGCCGCGTAGACGCGGGTCGCCGTCGGCGGCCTGTAATCGAGCAGCTCGGCGACCGGCGGCAGGTCGTCGGAGAGCTCGCGACCGATGGCGACGAAGGCGACGATCGCGAGCAGGACCGCCGCGAGACCGCCCCAGAAGAGGATCCGCACGACCCAGCCGAACAGGCGCCGAAGGAAGCGGATCATCTCGACGGCGCCCCCGCGGGCT
>JAGWVP010000368.1 GCA_018970825.1 bacterium
CTGGTTGATCGTGACGATGTCGTCCTTGGCGGCCGGGTCGGCGTCGTCGAGCCCGATCGAGTTCGCCGCCGTCACGAGCTTCACGTCGCGGCGACCGAACTTTCCGTCCGGGCCCGGGTAGTGGATGTTCCAGGCGAACTGCTGCGCGATCACGTGAACGTTGTTCGACTCCGCGGGCGGCGGGGTCGACTGCTTCACCGACGCCCAGATCGGAATGCCGAACGCGAGGATGAGCCACATCTCGAAGGCGAGGATCAGGCCGTCGGGAATGAACGACGCCTTCTCGCCGGTCTGGTGGTACGTGCCGCGCCGACCGTCGCGAGCGCGGTAGGCCACGAGGCAGTAGAGGAAGTAGATCCCCCAGACCACGAAGATGCCGACCATGACGACGTGCAGCACTTTCATGAGCCAGTCGATGTTCGGCGCGTACGAAGACGCGGCCTCGGGAAGGCCCGTCTGGAATCCCCAGTCTTCCTTGATCACGCGGTCACCTCTACCGCCGGAGAAACCCGTTTTGCCCCCGCGAGTCAAGGGCGCCCGCCGGTCGGGCGTCGTCCCATGAGGGCCCCTTATCTGCAGCATGCGACACGTGGCCGCCCCCCTCGCCGCGATCGTCGGAAACGGGTCGCGACGGCGTCGGCAGCGAGGCGACGTCCTTCTCGCAGAGTTCGCACGACGTGATGCCCCGCGCCCGGGCCTCGACGTCGAGGACCTCGCGCGCCCAGGTCCGGAACGCGCCCCAACGGCCGCGCACGACCGACGGATCGTCGGCCGCCTCGCCGAGGCGGAAGTGCGGTGCGGGGTTCTCCACCGCGAACGGGCAGGCGTGGAAGTCGCCGGTGGAGCGCAACACCGGGAAGCACAGCAGGCAGCCGCCGTCGTGACCGTGGAACGCGCCCTCGCGATCCGCGTCGAGTTTCGCGGCGGCCGCGGCGCCCGCCCGGTAGATCGGCTTGTAGCCCGAGAAGAGCCGCAGGGGATGGGCCTCCGACCAGGCTTCGAGGCGCGCCCGCGCGTGCTCCGGCAACGGCTCGGCGTCGCGACCGGCGTAGATCGAGTAGTTGAGCACCGCCTCGCTGCGGGGGTCGGCCTCGAGGATCTCGACGAGGCGCCCGGCGCGGACGCCGTTCGAGTAGATCGTGAAGAGGCCCGTGAACCCGCCCTCGCGCAGGCGCCGCATCGTGCGCAGGACCGATTCCGCGTGCAGGGTCGGCTCGCCGCCGTAGAACTTGACGTTTCCGTCGGGCGCGACGTGGCGCAGGACGGCCGCGACGACGTCGTCGCCGTACTCGCGCCACCAGCCGGACGGGGAGCCGAAGACGGTGCAGAACGAGCAGTCCCGGTTGCAGAAGTTGCCGTCGTAGAGGTGGATCTCGCGCAGGATCGCGTCGCCCTCGTGGAACGTCTCGACGCTCTCGTGGAAGGTGATGGGGCGAAGGCCGGGCGCCCGGCGGGAGTCGTTCAGGCCCCAGTCGTAGACGTTGTAGACGAGTTCGAGCGGGCGCAGTTCTTCGAGCGGGACGCCCGTGTGGCGCGCGATGAAGCGGAGGACTCCCTCCCGGTATTCCCCGGTCGAAGCCGCCTCGCCGGCGAAGTCCTCCGCGTAGGTCTTGAACAGGCGCGAGACCAGGATCCGCCCGCCCTCCCGGTCGACCCGGCAGTTCCACTCGCTCGAGAGGAAGACCCTCGTCGCCTCGTCGAGCGTCTCGGCGAGTCGCTCCGGCTCCCAGGCGCGCGGGCGCAGCGGGGGGCAGCCGTTCGACGCGCAGTTGATCGCGAAGTGGATGCGCGGCTCGCGCATGCGCCCCCGGAGGATCCGGTGCTCGATGTCGTCGAGGCTGCGCGGGACGCCGCCGGCCACGTGGCGCGCGCGCTGGAAGAACCGTCCGTCGCGCACGCGCCAGACCGACCGGATCGGGTACTCCTCGATCACCGCGGCGAGGACGAACGCGTTGTAGGCGTTGATCCAGTAGGCGAGCGCGTCCTCGGGCGTCGGGAACCTCCCGGGCCGGACGTCGGGGCTCGCCTCGGCGAGTGCGTCGAGCACCCGCGCGAGCAGCGGGCGTCGGGAGGCGAGCGCCTCGTAGTCGACGCGTCCGTCCGGCGTCACGACCGCGCCGAGGAGTTCGCTCCAGGGCGCCCAGTCGAAGCGCGGTTCAGGCACCCGTTCCCCGGGCCTCGCCCTCGCCGGGTCGCCCCCGGGCGGACTGCTCGCGGCGCTGGCGGGCGGCGAGTCGGCGCTGGCGACGGACGATCGAGAGCACGAGGTTCACCGGGCCCGAACCGACGTAGGCGAGCAGCGCCCCGAAGAGCATGATCTGCGGCTCCGCGACGACGAACTTCACGATGAAGATCGTCGCGACCAGCGCGTAGAAGGGCTGCCGTGCCCGCAAGTCGAGGTCCTTGAAACTCGCGTACGGCACGCTGCTCACCATGAGGAGCGCGAGCGCGTAGACCATGAAGAGGACCACCGGGCGCTGCGCCGTCGGCCCGGGACCGGCGAGGAACTGCTGGAGCAGGACCGTCGCCGCGACCATGTTGGCGGCCGCCGGGATCGGGAGCCCGACGAACGTCCGCTTGGAAGCGTGGGTCGACTGGACGTTGAAGCGGGCGAGGCGCAGCGCCCCGCACGCCGCGAAGAGCGACGCCGCGAGCCACCCCCAGTGCCCCCAGGGTTCGAGCCCCCAGCGGTAGGCGAGCAGCCCCGGGGCGACACCGAAGGACACGAGGTCCGCGAGCGAGTCGTACTCCATGCCGAACTGGCTCGTCGTGTTCGTCATGCGGGCGATGCGGCCGTCGAGGCCGTCGCACACGTGGGCGACCACGATGCACAGCGCCGCGGTGAAGAAGTCGCCGTGACTGCTCGCGATGACCGAGTAGAAGCCGAGGAAGAGCCCGCCGGTCGTGAAGAGGTTCGGCAGGACGTAGACGCCCTTGTGGAGAGGCAGGCGGGCTGGACGTCCCGGCAGGGCCCGGATGCGGCCGGTGGGGCGGCCGCGGCGCGGGATCGGCCCGCGAGGTCGGGTCTCGTTCATGCGAGTTCTCCGAGGACGGTCTCGCCCGCGCGCACGCGATCGCCGGAGCGGACCCGCAGGCGGACCGCGCCGGGGATCCAGACGTCGACCCGCGAGCCGAGCTTGATCATGCCGACCCGGTCGCCCCGGCGCACTCGCTCGCCGGGACGGACCCGGCAGACGATGCGACGGGCGAGGAAGCCCGCGATCTGGATGAACAGGACGCGGCGGCCGTCCGCGGCGCGCATCACGATCGCGTTCTGCTCGTTGTCGAGCGAAGCCTTGTCCGAGTAGGCCGCGAAGTACTTGCCCGGGTTGTACTGGACCCGCTCCACGTCGCCGTCGACCGGGGCGCGGTTCACGTGGACGTCGAGCGGCGACATGAAGATGCTCACCATGGCGGCGCGCCCGCCGAGGAACCGCGGCTCCTCGACCTCGGGATCGACGAACAGCACGCGGCCGTCGGCGGGCGAGACCAGGAGGTGATCGCCTTCCGGTGGGGTCCGACGCGGGTCGCGGAAGAAGTTGACGAAGAAGAGGCCGCCCAGGAACAGCAAGACCCCGAGCCAGGCGAGCGCCGAGGCCACGACCCCCGGGGAGAGAGCCGCCGAGACCGCCCAGGCGGCAGCGGCGGCGCCCAACGCGCCGAGGATCGACGCGTGGCCGTCCGCCGCGAGCGGAATCGTGGGCTCGCCGTCCACGGACACGACGCTCAGTTCTTCGACTTGTCCACCAGCCGACGCTCCGCCATCCACGGCATGAGCCCGCGCAGGCGGCCGCCGACCGCCTCGATCGGGTGGTGCTCGGCCTCGCGGCGAAGCTCGCGGAAGTGCGGCGAGCCGCAGCGGTGCTCGGTCATCCACTCGTCGGCGAACTTGCCCGACTGGATCTCGCCGAGGATC
>JAGWVP010000369.1 GCA_018970825.1 bacterium
CTCGAAGAAGTCGACCAGGGGGCCGAGGCGGGCCCGACGGTCGAGGCCGACGCCGAGGAACCGGGGGTCGTACGCCCGCCGATCGAGGACCTTCTCTCGAAGGGACAGGAGATCCTCGTCCAGGTCTCGAAGGAGCCCATCGGTTCGAAGGGCGCCCGCATCACCTCGCACATCTCTCTCCCGGGCCGCTACATCGTCTACATGCCGACGACCGATCACGTCGGCGTGTCGAGACGCATCGAGGACGAGAAGGAACGCGCCCGCCTTCGCGACATCGTGTCCTCGGGCCGCGGTGCCGCGAGCGGAGGCTTCATCGTCCGCACCGCCTGCGAGGGCGTGAGCAAGCGCGAAATCCTCGCGGACATGCGCTTCCTGACCAAGCTCTGGGCGGGCATCGTCAAGAAGGCGGCCGCGGCGTCGGCTCCGGCCCTCCTCCACGAGGACCTCGACATGGTCCTGCGTGCGATCCGGGACCTGTTCACCGCCGACGTGGCCCAGGTGGTGGTCGACCGCGAGACCGATCGCGTCCGCATCGTCGACTTCGTCGACAGCGTCCTCATGCCGCGGCTGAAGTCCCGCGTGGAACTCTACGAAGGGCCGGAGCCCATCTTCGACCGCTTCGCGATCGAGAACCAGGTGAACCGCGCCCTCGAGCGCCGCGTGTGGCTCAAGTCCGGCGGCTATCTCGTGTTCGACCAGACCGAGGCCCTCACGACGATCGACGTGAACACCGGTCGCTTCGTCGGCAAGAAGACCCACGAGGAAACGGTCCTCAAGACGAACCTCGAGGCTGCCCGGGTCGCGCTCGACCAGCTCCGGCTCCGAAACATCGGCGGCATCATCATCATCGACTTCATCGACATGGAGAAGGCCGCCAACCGCAAGAAGGTGAGCGAGGCCCTCGCCGAGGCGGTCAAGCGCGACAAGGCGAGGACGAACATCCTGCGCATCTCCGAACTCGGGCTCGTGCAGATGACGCGCAAGCGCACGCGCGACAACCTGCGCCATCTCGTCACGGTCGTTTGCCCGAACTGCCACGGAGAGGGCCGCCTGAGGGCGGTGGAGACGCTCGCCGCCGAGGCGCTTCGCGCCGTCCGGCGTGCCATCGCGACGTCCCCGGAGGCGAAGTTCCTGCGCCTGCGCGTTCCGGGCGAGGTCGCGCGGGCCCTGCAGGGTCCACTCTCGCCCGGGATGCGCGAGTTCGAGGAGCGGACCGCGGTGCGGGTCGAGATCGAGGTCGACGACCGACTCGGCAGAAGCCATAGCGAGATCCGCATCCCCGGCGACGAGAAGCGCGAGGGACGCGCCACGACGCGCCGAGCGGACGAAGGCTCAAGCGCCGGCGCTCCGCCGAAGGCCGCGGGGCCCGCGACGCCGCCGTCCGGTTCCTGAGTCGTCCGAGGTCCGGAAACCCGCCTCCCACCTTGATTTTCGTCGAGGGGTACGTCATGTAACCCCGGCGGTGCATGCCCCGAGGAGGTGGTGTGATGGAGTTGCCGAAGTGCCAGAAGTGCCACGACGGGGTGTTGATTCCGCTTTCCGACTACGGTCAGGAAGGTGCGACGGTGATGTTCAAGGCCTGGGTCTGCACCAACCCGGTCTGCGGGTTCTCGCTCCGCATCGACAAGGGTGAGGTGACCTTCGGCCGCAAGGTCGAACCCAAGCACTGAGGCGGCCGCCGCGCGCCTGCGGCTGCCCCGAGTCGACCGCGCCGATTTCGCGTCATGTCCGACTGGAAGCCCGAGGTCGCGCGAAGGACGACGACGGCCGACGAAGCCGTTCGACTCGTCCGCTCTGGCGATCACGTGTTCATCGGCTCGGGCTGCGCCGAGCCGCAGGCCCTGGTCGCGAGCCTCTCGGCCCGGCCGGACCAGAGCGACATCGAGATCCTCCACATCCTGACGCTCGGCGTGGCACCGTACGCCGACCCGAGATTCCCGGGCCGATTTCGCCACAACGCGCTCTTCATCGGCGCCAACGTGCGGGACGCGGTGCAGTCCGGCAACGCCGACTACACGCCGATCTTCCTCTCCGAGATCCCTTCCCTCTTCCGCTCGCGCCGGTTGCCGGTCGACGTCGCCCTCGTCCAGGTCGGCCCGCCCGACGCGGCCGGGTGGGTCAGCCTTGGAATCTCCGTGGACGTGGTGCGGGCCGCCGTCGAGACGGCGGACCTGGTCGTCGCCGAGATCAATCCGGCCATGCCCCGGACCCACGGGGACTCCTTCGTGCACGTCCGCGACATCGACGCCTTCGTCGAAGTCTCGACCCCGATCCTCGAACTCCCGCCGACCCAGCCCGACGAGGCGTGTCGCCGGATCGCCGCGAACCTCGCGACGCTCGTCCCCGACGAAGCGACGCTGCAACTCGGCATCGGGGAGATCCCGCAGGCGCTCGCACCACTCCTGGTCGGCAAGCGCGATCTCGGGATCCACACCGAGATGTTCTCGGACGGCGTCGTCGACCTCGTCGAGTCCGGGACCGTCACCGGCGCCTGCAAGACGCACGGGCGCGGCAAGGTGGTCACCGCGTTCTGCATGGGAACCCGTCGCCTGTACGACTACGTGCACGACAACCCGCTCTTCGAGTTCCGCGGGGTCGACTACGTGAACGACCCGTTCGTCATCGCCCGCCACGACCGGATGGTCGCGATCAACTCCGCCCTCGAGATCGACCTGACCGGACAGGTGTGCGCCGATTCGATCGGCCAGCGCTTCTTCTCGGGGATCGGGGGCCAGGTCGATTTCATCCGCGGGGCGAGCCGATCGCGCGGCGGGAGGCCGATCATCGCACTCCGCTCGACGGCGCGCGGGGGGACGGTCTCCCGCATCGTACCGGTCCTGAGCGAGGGGGCGGGCATCGTCACGTCGCGGGGCGACGTCCATTACGTCGTCACGGAGTACGGGATCGCGAACCTGCACGGTCGCTCGGTCCGGGAGCGCGCGCTGGCACTGGTGTCGATCGCCCACCCCGACTTCCGGGGCGAACTCCTCGCGGCCGCCAGGGCCCGGCACTACGTGCCACCGGCCCAGGCCGACCTCCCCGTCGGAACGATGCCCTACCCGGCGCACGTCACGGTGCGCGAGACCCTGCGCGACGGGCGGCCCGTCGTCTACCGCCCGCTGCGGCCGGCGGACGAACGCGCGCTGCGCGACTTCTTCTACACGCACTCGGACGAGACGATCTACCTGCGCTACGGCACGCCGCTCAAACACCTCTCGGCGCGCCAGGTTCAGCATTTCGTGTCGGTCGACTACGACCAGCGGATGGCGATCGGCGCCTTCCTCCCGCGGTCCGAGGAGACGGCTCCCGGCGACGAGGACGTGCTGGTGGGGATCGGCCGCTATGATCTCGATCGCACGACGAACCTCGCCGAGTGCGCCTTCACCATCCACGACGACTTCCAGAACCAGGGGATCGGGAGCCGTCTGCTCCGGATGCTGATCCGTTACGCGGCCGCCCGGAACATCGACGGCTTCACCGCCCAGGTGCTCGCCCGCAATGCGCGGATGCTCCACGTCTTCCAGAAGTGGTGCTCCCCCCTCACCACCCGCATCGACGGCGGCACCTACGACGTCGCCTTTCGCTTCGCAGACCTGCCGCGCAGCCACCGCCTTCGGGAAGAGGCGCCAGGCGGGCCCGAGGCCGACACGTCCGGGAGCCCTCCGGCCGGCTCCCGGCCCCCGGGCTGAGCTAGGTCCCCGGGGCCTCTCCTGCCCGACACGTCTCGACCTCGAGGAGTTGTCCGTCTCCCCGGACGACCACTTCCCCGTCGACGGCAGTGTCGAGCCACAGGGCTCCGTGCTCGCGCCAACGGGACCTCACCCCGGGAGCAGGCAGACCGAACCGGTTGCGGTCGCCGGTGCCGGCGACGACGAGCGCCGGGTAAAGGGCCTCGACGAACGGCTCCCCGCTCG
>JAGWVP010000370.1 GCA_018970825.1 bacterium
GCCCGCGGCTTCGTCGAAGCCGCGGTTCGCCCGTTCCCCCGGGTGGTCGATCGCTTCGCCATGCGCTCCGCTCCTCGTCCTGCCGGACCTCCGTTCAGACGGCGCCCTTCGCCAGTTCGCCCATGCGCTCCGGCGCGTCCGGGGCATCGGCTTCCTCGACGGAGGCCTCCGCGCGCGGCGCCGGAAGCGCGGGCTTCGTCGCCGCCGCGATCCGCGCGAGCGACCTCCGCCGCGCGGAGGCCGACTCGAGGACCGCCGAGGTGATCTTCACGATGCGCAGGTCGCCGAACGGCGTGCCCATGCCGCTGTTCACGATCAAGGCCGCCGACAACTCGCGTCCCGGGTCCGCCCAGGCTCCCGAACCGCCGAACCCGAAATGGCCGTAGGCGCCGTGCACCACGCCGCGGAGCGTGAACACGCCGTGCCAGCCGAGCCGCCAGCGCATGTCGAAGGGGATGACGTGACGGTGCTTCGTCGGCTCCTGCAGCTCGGTCGCGCGGCGCAGGGTCTCGCGCGAGACGAGCCGCACGCCGTCGATCTCGCCGCCGGCCGCGAGCGCCGCGTACATCTTCGCGAGCGACCTCGCGGTGAACAGGCCGTTCGCGGCCGGGATCGCCGCGCGCAGCGTCTCGGCGGCGCTGAAGTCGAACTGCTTGATGCCGCGGGGTGCGAGCGAATCGAGCAGGCTCTCCGCGTCGAAGTCGACGCCGGCGACCCGCAGCGCGCGGTGAAGGACGGAACCGACGCCCGAGAACATCGACGAACCCGGGCCGCTCTCGACCGCCTGCACGAGCGACATCGTGCTGTACCAGGTCTCCGGTGGCCAGATCAGGCGCGCGGCGCGCGGGATCGCGTCCTCGGTCGCACCGACGTAGAGGCCGTCGAGACCGAGCGGAAGGGCGATCTCCTCCTGCACGAGCTGCGGGAAGGGGCGCCCCGTCACCCGGCGCAGGATCTCGCCGACGAGAAAACCGTAGGTGAGGCCGTGGTAGCCGGTGCGTTCGCCGGGCGGATGGATCGGCGGCGTGCGCTCGATCGCGGCGATCATGTGCTCCCAGTCGAGCATGCGGTCCGCCGAGTCGATCATCTGGCGGATGTGGTAGAGCCCCGACTGGTGCGAAAGCACCTGGCGGACGGTGATGCGGTCCTTGCCCGCCTGCGCGAACTCCGGCCAGTGCTTCGCGACGCGGTCGTCGTAGTCGAGCAGCCCCTGGTCGACCATGCGGTGGAGAAGCGTCGTCGCGACTCCCTTCGTCGTCGAGAAGCTGGGCGACATCGTGTCGCGCAGCCACGGCTGTCCCGCCTCGTCGCGCACGCCTCCCCAGAGGTCCACGACGCACTCGCCGCGGTGGTAGACGCACACGGCGGCTCCGCCGGGGTTGCGGCGGACCTGGTCGCGCAGGACCTCCGCCACCGGCTGGAAATCCGGATGCAGCGTCCCGTCGAGATTCGAGACCTTTGCCGTCACGACTCCACCCTCCCCGCTGGCTCCCCTTCGCACCAACCCCAACGGCCGGTCGCGCGCAAGAGGGGTCGTCGGCACGCGCCTGCGGGGCCGCGAGAGGCCGCTGCCGGGCGGAGACCCGCGCCGGGAAGCCCACCCGAACCTCCCCCCCGCTCTTCCGAGCCGGGGCCGCGAGTCGACGGACCCGGCCGCGGGCCGGGCTCCCGGTTTCGTGGTCAGCCGAGGGCCCGGGAAACGATCTCGTGGCGCCCCGGAGCAGCCCCGGCGCGCGCCGACGCTTCGACGGCGCGCATCCGGCCCGCCACCGCGGCCTCGCCCATCGCCTCGGCCATCCAGCGCGAGAAGTCGCCACCGGCGAGGTGGTGGCGCAGCGAGTCGAGCGGAACCCGAAGCACGGCCGCCCGCCATTCGTCGAGGTCGTGCGCCTCGGCGAGGATGCCGCCGTCGCCCGCGAGAAAACGGAAGCCGCGGCCCGAGGGAACCCGTCCGTCGGCGTACTTGCGACCGTGATGGGTCTGGCGCGTGTGTCGGGGAGACGGCGCGAAGACTTTCCAGGTCGCGGCCCCGCCCAGATCCGAGATCATGCCCGCGTGCCGCGGCCGCGGTTGGTCGAGGAGCACCGCCGGTCTCAACTCGCTCGGGAGCCGGCCGCCGAGCCACTCCTCGAGGAACAGCCTCTCCTGCGGGTCGACCGTCGGCAGGAGGAGATGCGTGCCGACGGTCGAGAGGACGGCGTCGGAGAGAACGCTCGGACGGTAGGTCGCGAGGAGGAGTTTCCCGCTCGAGCGCGCGCTCCCCGTCACGCACTCGTCGTCGACGTGCAGCGCCTCGTGCGCCTCGTCGACCACGATCCACTGGGGAAGTCCGGTCCTCTCCCGCATTTCGACGAGGGCTCGCAGGGCGGCCCGGGTGTAGCCCCGGCGCTCGTCGCCGAGCAGGCCCGAGAGGTCGAGCACGAGGCCCGTCCGCGACCACTCGAGCACCTCGGGAAGGGCGGCCGGGTCGGGCAGCGGGAGCCGGGCACCGAGGACCAGGGCCCCGGGGTGATGTCCGATGTCGTCGTGGTCCCCCTCGGGATCGATCACGACGATCCGGTGCCCGGACTCGACCAGGCGCTCGGCGAGGAGACCAGCGAGCCACGACTTGCCCGATTGCGCATCGCCGGTCACCAGGACGTTGCCCGCGTCGGCCGGCAGCCGGACCGGCCGCCCGTCGGACGAGGTCCCGATCTCGATCCCGTGGCGCGCGGGCGTCGGCGCGACGCCCCCCGCCTCCACGACGCGTCGGACGAACTGCGCCACTCCCTCGGGGCCCGGGTGGGCGAGGCGCTCGTCGGCCGCCCCGAGCACCGAAGCCACCGACCCCCTCGCCGCGACGCCGAGTTCCACGGCCCGCAGCAGGGGAAGATCGTTCTCCGCGTCGCCGAAGGCGATCGCGTTGCGCGCCGAGCGTCCGAGCTCGACCAGCGCGCGCCGCACCCCCGTCTCCTTGGTCACGCCCGACGGCAGGATCATCACGGCGCCGCGGTTGAACACGAGCTGGAGGTCGAGACCCGACTCCCGGACGAGGTCGAGCGCTTCGCTCGCCCACTCCTGCCAGGTCCCGACCAGGACCGAGCCGACGTGGAACGGCATCCCGGCCGCACGGATGCGATCGAGGAAGGACGCCGGGGGCGGGTCCGCCTCGCGGATCAGCCGGTCGCGTGCCGGAAGCCAGACCACGCCGCCGTTCTCCGCGACCACCGCGTCGAAGATCCCGAGGTCGACCCGGAGGTGGTGCAGGTCTTCGAGCAGCCGCCCGGTCGCGAGGATCGCCCGGTAGCCCCGCGCGCGCGCCGTCCGCAGCGCCGTTTCCACCTCGGGCGCGAGCGCAGTGCCGTGCGCCCCGGTCCCGTCGAAATCGACGACGAACACGCGGCAATACATGATTTCGGAACGTACGCCGTGCGCGAGGATCCGGGAAGCCCGGGTCGCCCGGTCCGCGCGGCGCCGACGGCTCCCGGAGCACGCGGGGTCTCGCCGCGACCCTGCGCGAATGCTAGGCAGATTGGCATGGCAACCAAGGGAAAGAGCCTGATCCGCGCGGCCAACCGCCTCGGAACCTCCACCGGACGTCTCGTCGCCGCCGAGGCGCGAGGCGGACGCGGCAGCGAGCCGGTCCTCTGCGAGCGCTGCGGCGCCGTGTTCGCCAAGCGCGTCTGGCGCCGCTCCGCGGCGTCGAGGCCCCCGGTCGCGAGCCTCGCCGCGGTCGCCTGGCGCACCTGCCCGGCCTGCGAGCAGGTCGCGAACGAGGAGTGGATGGGTCGGCTCGTCGTTCGCGGGCGCCTCGCCCCGGAGCAGGAGGACGCGATCGACAAGCGGCTCCGCAACGTCGCCGCGCGCGCGGAGTTCACGCAGCCGGAGCGACGGATCGTCTCGATCGGCCGCTCGGGAAGCCTCCTCGAGGTG
>JAGWVP010000371.1 GCA_018970825.1 bacterium
GCGACGCCGAGCCCGACATGCCCGACGTCGGGCCGGGCGACGTCTTCCTCTACGTCTACACCTCGGGCACGACCGGCTTCCCCAAGCCCGCGATCGTGCGGCACGCGAAGTTCACCGCGGGGGGACGCTCGCTCTCGGTGCTGCTCGGCGAAACCGAGGACGACTGCGCGTACGCGCCCACGCCGCTCTACCACGGCTACGCGAACTTCGTCGGATTCTCGCCCGCCTTCCACCGCGGCGCCTGCTTCGCCTCCCGGCGCAGGTTCAGCGCGAGCGAGTTCCTCGCGGACGCGCGCCGCCACGGCGTCACGATCTTCTGCTACGTCGGCGAACTCTGTCGCTACCTGATGCGGACGCCGCCCTCGCCCGCCGACCGCGACCACCGGATCCGGCTCGCGACCGGGCCGGGACTTCGCCCCGACGTCTGGGAGGCCTTCCGCGACCGCTTCGGCATCCCGACGATCATCGACTCCTACGGCCAGACCGAGGGGAACGTGAGCCTGCAGAACCGCCGGGGTCGCGTCGGGTCCTGCGGGCGCAGCGCACCGTTCCAACACGACGGGCTGCGACTCGCGCGGCGCGACCCGGCGAGCGGGGAACTCGTTCGCGGGCCCGACGGCTTCCTCGTCGAGTGCGCGGTCGGCGAGGCGGGCGAACTCCTGTCGCGCATCTCGAGGGACGCGCCCATGGCCTTCGACGGCTACGCGAACCCGGCCGACAACGAGGCGAAACTCCTGCGCGACGCGTTCGGAAACGGAGACCTGTGGCTGCGGACCGGCGACCTGCTGCGCCGCGACCGGGCCTCCTACTACTACTTCGTCGACCGGATCGGAGACACCTTCCGCTGGAAGGGCGAGAACGTCGCGACGATGGAGGTCGAGCACCTGCTGAACGCGGCCCCCGGCGTGCACGAGACCGCGGTCTACGGCGTGCACGTGCCGGGTTCCGACGGTCGCGCGGGCATGGCGCTCGTCGTGCCGGCCGAGGGCGCGGCCTTCGACCCGGCAGCCTTCCACGCGCACGCGGCGCGGACGCTGCCCGCCTATGCCCGTCCGCTCTTCGTCCGCGTCGCGTCCGCGGTCGACGTGACCGGCAACTTCAAGAACCGGAAGTCCCGCCTCCAGGACGAGGGCTTCGACCCATCGCGCACGGACGACGCGCTCTGGTTCCGCGACGACGATGCGGGGCGCTACGTCCCCCTCGACGCGGCCCTCCACGCGGCGATCGCGTCGGGGGCGATGCGACTCTGAGCAGGATCAGCCCACCCGCTCGACGTCCTCGCTGTCGCACTCCGGGCAGGCCGGGTGGTCGCGCCAGGCGTCGAAGAGCTTGCCGCAGAGCCGGCACTCGAAGAGCTTCGGCACCGGCGGGTCGTCGGCGCGCCCACCGCGCAGGACGCGGAGGTCGGGACCGGGTCGGCCGTCGTCGCGGGACATGCGCGCCTCCTACCTCGATCCGCGGCCGGCGGCGAGAGGCCCGGCCGTCACTCGCCGATCACCTTCACGAGCACCCGCTTGCGGCGGCGCCCGTCGAACTCGCCGTAGAAGATCTGCTCCCACGGCCCGAGGTCGAGCTCGCCGGCGGTGATCGCCACGACCACCTCGCGGCCCATGATCTGCCGCTTGAGGTGGGCGTCGCCGTTGTCCTCGCCGGTCCGGTTGTGGCGCCAGCGGGTCGTCGGCGCGTGCGGCGCGAGCTCCTCCAGCCAGCGCTCGTAGTCCTCGTGCAGCCCCGGCTCGTCGTCGTTGACGAACACCGAAGCCGTGATGTGCATCGCGTTCACGAGCACGAGGCCCTCGCGAACGCCGCTCTTCGCGACCGCGCGTTGCACGTCCTCGGTGATGCGAACGAACCCGCGGCGCGACTTCACGTGGAACCAGAGCTCCTCGCGATGGCTCGTCATGGGACCCCGGTAGCACGAAGCGGGTAGCTCGCCTCCACCCGGTGGACGGCGCGCTTCCCGCCGAGCCGGCTCGAGAACAGGTGGAAGTCGCGCACCTCGAAGGGGTCGCTCCGGAGCAGGCCGTTCATCGCGAGCCAGCTGCCGACCGCGCGCTCCGGGGTGTCCGAGAGCCGCGCGAGCGTCACGTGCGGCGAAAACCGGCGCCCGTCGCGCGGCACCCCGCCGCGCTCGACCGCGGCCTCGACCCGCTTCTGCAGGGCGACCAGCGGCTCGCTGCGGCCGAGCCCGGCCCACAGCACCCGCGGCTCGCCGCGCGGCGGGAAGTGGCCGACGCCCTTCAGCTCGAGCTCGAACGGGTCGGCGCGCACCTCGTCGAGCGACGCCTCGACGTCGCGGAAG
Organism: bacterium; assembly: GCA_018970825.1. Lineage (GTDB taxonomy): Bacteria > Desulfobacterota > Binatia > UBA12015 > UBA12015 > REEB422. Next base: position 2,303 of record JAGWVP010000371.1, read on the forward strand.
ACGAGTTCGTCGACCTCGCCGACGAAGCGCAGGGTGAGGTGCATCTGCCCGGGCTCGGTCCAGCGGGCGCCGGGAACGTCGCAGCACGCCCGCCCGAGCCGGTCGCGGACCGCCTCGGGCAGTTCGATCGCGACGAACAGGCGGATCATCGCGCCCGCTCCGCGCGCGTCCCCGGCGTCCCGCCGCTCAGCGGCGGTCGCCGGTCGGTGCGAGCCCGGTGCCGAAGCCCGTCGGCGGGACCGCACCGGCCGCGGGTTGCCCGATCGCGTCGAGGAAGCCCCGGATCATGCGGTAGGTGAGCCCCCACACGCGGTGGTCGCCGACGTGGAAGGCCGGGAAGTCCATCTGCGCGCCCTCGCGCTCGAATCGGATCGAGCCGTGGAACTCGCTGTCGCGGAAGTGGCGCATCGGGACCCAGAGAGCGGCCGCGACCTCGCTCGCGTCGATCGTCGTCGGGTGCTCGCGGTCGACGAGGAAGAGATAGGGGCTGATCACCATGTCGAGGTTGCGGCCGCCCGCGACGGCGGCGAGGTCGTCGAGCCGGTTCACGAGCCGCCCGTGACGCTCGAGGTCGAGCCCGACCTCCTCGTTGGTCTCGCGCAACGCGGTCCGGAGCAGGTGCTCGTCGCCGGGGTCGTGCCGCCCGCCGGGAAAGGCCATGTGGCCGGACCACGGGTCGTGCGGATGCTCCGCGCGCTTGATGAGGAGCAGCCGGGCGCCCTCGTCGGCGGGTGCCAGCACCATCGCGACGGCGGCGCGAGCGCGCGGCTCGTGCGGCGTCAGCACCGGTTCCCGGTCGCGCAGGCGCCGTTCGATGGACTGGATCTCGTCGCGGGTCATGGCAGGCAGGCCGCGGGGCCGCCGACCGGAGTCTAACCACGGATCCGGGATGGGAACAGCCCGGGGTCCGGACCGCCCCCGTTGCCGTCCTTGCCGGGCCCCGGAAGCCTCACGTCCGGCCCGGGTCAGCGGGCCGGCGGGGCCCACTCGGTCGGAAGGCGATACTTCTTCTCGTCGTTGCAGGGCTTGCAGGCCGGGACCAGGTTCCCCTTCGTCGAGCGGCCGCCGCGGACCAGCGGCACGACGTGGTCCATCGTGAGCGCGGCGGCCCCCACCTCGCGTCCGCACCAGTGGCAGATCCCCGCGGCGCGTTTGCGCTTCCACCACGGCGAGGCCCGAAGCTCGCGCGCCTTCGCGCGTTCGCGCCGGAGCGTCGCGTCGTCCACCTCGACGAGAAACCCCGGCGAGTGCGGCGGCGCCGTCTTCTCCCCGTCCCCGCTCATGCCGCGGCCGCGACGAGCGGCAGGACGACCAGCAGTTGCACGGCGTCGAACACCGAGTGAGCCACCATGCAGGGCAGCACGTCCTGCCTCTCGCGGAACAGTCGGCCGAGCACGAGCGAGAGCAGGAGCACGCCGACCATGAGCAGCGGCGATCCGTAGCCCGCGTGGCTCGCCGTGAAAAGGAGGCTCGAGAGGAGGAGGCCCGCGCGCGGCTGGAGGAACCCGCGGAAGAAGGCCTCCTCGAAGACGCCCGCCGAGGCGACCAGCAGGAGACGGCGCGGCACCGAGAGGCCCACCAGGTACTCGATCGCGTCGGGCACGA
>JAGWVP010000372.1 GCA_018970825.1 bacterium
ATGGGCGCCGAGGCGATCGCGGAACGCACCGCGCACTCCCTGAACGAGGCGGTCGCCGAAGGCGTCCGCGCCTGCGTCGCCCGGGGCGCGACGAGCCTGCTGGTCGCGATGGCGGACCTGCCGCTCCTGCGCGCCGCCGACGTGGAGAGGATGTTCGAGAGCGCGCCCGGCGAAGGCGTGGTCGCGGCCGCGTCGCGCGACGGCACGGGAACGAACCTCCTGCTGCTCACGCCCCCACGCGCGATCGCGACCTCGTTCGGGCCGGGCAGCCTCGCGCTGCACCGCGCTGCGGCCGAGCTCGCCGGCCTGCCCTTCCGGGTTCGACGGCTCGCCGGCCCGGCGCTCGACGTCGACACCCCGGAGGATCTCGCGATCCTGCGGTCGAGCCGGTCCCTCGCCGGCGAGAGCCGGCGGACGATCGCGGAGATCCCGCCTACTTCTTGAGCTCCATCGGCTTTCCGCAGCAGCCGAGGTCGCCCTTGCCGGCCTTGGTCACGATGAACTGCGAACCGCACTGGCCGCAGAGGTAGATCTTGCCGATTTGCGTCGCCATCTCCGACTCCTTCCCGGCCCGCGGCCGTCGGCGCGGCCCCGGGCCGCGTGCGATTCATCTACCCGAGAACGTGGGCCTGCGCCTCTCCCGGAAACTCGCGATTCCCTCCGCCCGGTCGAGCGTGGTCTGCAGCAGCACGTAGAGGTCGCCTTCGAGGCGCAGCCCCTCCGCGAGCGGCAGGTCGAGCGCGGCCGACGCCGCCTCCTTGGCGAAACGCTGCGCCACCGGCCCCCGCGCCGCGATCCGGGCCGCGAGATCCTCCCCCGCGGCACGCAGTCGGCGCCGGGACACGACCTGCTCGACCAGGCCCGACGCCAGGGCGTCCCTCGCGGAGATCCGCTCGCCGAGCAGGAGCATCCGCAGCGCCCGGGACCGCCCGACCAGCCTCGGCAGGCGCTGCGTCCCGCCCCGCGACGGGATCGCGCCGTGCAGGAGTTGCCCGAGACCGAGGATCGCACCCTCGGCGCAGACCCGCAGATCGCAGGCGAGCGCGAGTTCGAGCCCCTCGTCGAGAACGGCACCGTGCAACAGCGCGATCGTCGGCACTCGCAGCGAGGAGATCGCCGCCACGCCGTCGGGCTCGCGCCCGGGCCCCGGCGCCCCGGGGCCGTCGCCGGCGCAGAAGTCCGCCCCCGCCGAGACGAAGATCACGGCGCGGACCGAATCGTCGTGGTCGATCTCCCGGGCCGCCTCTCCGAGCGAGGCATGGGCCCTCGGACCGAGCCGGGGAGTCCCTCCCGGCGGTCCGAGAACGACCGTCACGACGTCCCCCTCGCGGGAGCGCTCGACCTCCGCGTCGCCCGCGCGCGGCCCCGCAGCCCGGCCCGTCGCCCCCGCACCCGGGGCCGCTGCCGCGACGCGGATGCGGACGCGGGTCGCCGAAGCGCCCCTCCCGGTCGCGACCGGCGCAGGTCGCGGGGGCCGCCGCGTCGCCATGCTCAACTCTCCGAGAAAGCGTCGCGGAGGTCCTTGCGCAGGATCTTGCCGAGCGGGTTGCGCGGCAGCTCCGGCACGATGCGCACGATCTCCGGCTTCTTGAAGGACGAGAGCCGGCTCCGGCAGTGCTCGACGATCTCGTCGGCGGTGGCGATGCCGCCGGGCCGGAGCACCACCGCGGCCGCGATCACCTGCCCCCACTCGACGCTGGGGACGCCGAACACCGCGACTTCGTCGACGGCGGGATGCGACTGGATGGTCGCCTCGACCTCGGCGGGCGCGATGTTCTCGCCGCCGCGGATGATCATGTCGTCCTTGCGACCGACCAGGAAGACGTACCCGTCTTCGTCGAGGTAGCCGAGGTCGCGGGTGTGCAGGAAGCCGTCGGGCTCGAGTTGGGCGCCGCCATCGACCGAGCCCGCGTAGCCCTTCATGATGCGGGGGGTCCGCACCATGATCTCGCCGACCTCGCCGGGGGGAAGCGCCCGGCCGGCGTCGTCGCGGACCTCGACCTCGACGTCCGGCAGCGGGCGCCCGATCGAGTGGAGTCGCCGCAGGAGGGGTTCGTCCGCCACGGGGTCGCCGGAGAGGCGGTGATCCTCGGGTCCGAGCACGGTGAGGGTCGAGGTGGTCTCGGTCTGGCCGAAGGCGTTCACGAAACCGCAGCTCGACGGGAAGGCCTCGAGCGCGCGGCGGATGACCGGAAAGGGCATCGGCGCGCCGCCGTAGGAGACGTTCCGGAGACTCGCCATCTTCTCGCGCGAGAACGACGGGTGATCGAGGATCTGCTTGAGCATCGTCGGCACGACGAAGGCGTGGGTCACGCCTTCGCGCGACACCGCGTCGATCCATTCGCCGGCCTCGAACTGCGGCAGGAGGACGAGCTTTCGGCCCGCCCAGATCGACGTCATGATGTTGGTCGCGCCGGCGATGTGGTAGAGCGGCACGCACAGGAGCTGCACGCCCCGGGGCTCGCCGTCGGCCATCTCCACCGTACCCACGACGTAGGTCGTGAAGTGACCGAAGGTGAGCATGACTCCCTTGGGCAGCGAGGTCGTCCCGCTCGTGTACATGAGCACCGACGTGTCGGCCTCTTCGACCTCGGCGTCCTCGCCATCGGTGCCGCCGGACGCCACCAGGTCCTCGATCGAGGGCGAGCCCGCCTCGAAGCCGATCCGCTCCATGTCGCGCGGCAGTTCCGGCGAGAGGCGGTCGAGGAGCTCCCGGTACCGCTCGGAGAAGAACAGCACGCGCGGCTCGGCGCGGCCGATCATGAAGGCGAGTTCGTTCGTCTTGGCCCGGTAGTTGAGCGGAACGAAGGTCGCCCCGGCCGAGGCGGTCGCGTAGTAGCACTCGAGGTAGTGGTTCGAGTTGGTCGCGAGGACGGCGACGCTCGATCCGCGTCCGACGCCGCGCGCCCGCAGCGCGTTCGCGAGCCGGCGCACGCGCTCCTGCATCTCGCCGTAGGTGAAGCGGGCGGGGCCCGCGACGAGGATCTCCTGGTCGGGGAACATCGAGGCCGGGATGGAGAGGAAATTCGCGGTGTTCATGGCTGCAGGCGTCCTAGCCCGAGGGCCAGCCGCCGCTCAAGCCCGAGCCCCCGGTGGATCGGCAGGTCGAGGCCGCGCGCGACCGCGGCCTTCGCCGCGCGCATCGCCTCCCGGGGCCGGGAAGCGATCTCGTCGGCGAGCCGGGCGACGCGGCGCCGAAGCGCGCGCGGCGCCACGACCTCGGTCGCGATCCCGAGCCGCAGCGCGGCCGAGGCGTCGATCACGTCCCCGGCGAGCAGGACTCCGGCGGCGCGGCCCGGGCCGGCCGCGCGCGGCAGCGTCTGCGTGCCGCCCACCCCGGGAAGCAGGCCGAGCGCCGTCTCCGGCAGCCACATGCGGGCGTCGGCGGCACACACGAGGAGGTCGCAGAGGAGCGCCATCTCGAACCCGCCGCCCGCGGCGACGCCGTGCACCGCGGCGATCGTGACGCAGGGCAGCCGCGACCACGTCCCCCAGAGGTCCCGCACCCGGCGCACGTCGCGTGCGCGCACCGGCGACGGGGCGCTCCCGAACTCGGCGAGGTCGCCGCCGCTCGAGAAGGCGCGGCCGTTTCCCCGCACGACGAGGACGTCGACCGTGCCGTCCGATCGCGCGAGGTCGAGCGCTTCGAAGAGCGCGTCGCGCATCGTCGTGTCGAACGCGTTCAACCGCCGCGGGCGGTCGAGCGTCGCGGTGAGCACGGCGCCGCGGCGCTCGAGGAGGACCGGAGGCGACATCGCCGGACTAGACGTCGACGGCGCGCGCGGCGCAAGCGGCTCCGCGGAGGAAAGACCGTCGCTCCGGGAACGGGAGGGGGCTCCCGGCATGCGCCGAGAGCCCCCTCCTCCGAGCCGCCGGGGCCGACCGCGGCCCCGTCTCAGTAGAGG
>JAGWVP010000373.1 GCA_018970825.1 bacterium
GGCGCTCATGCACCTCGGCGAGATCCCCGACCCGGAGAGCGGAGAGGCGCAGCGGGACCGTCCGTCCGCTCGCAGCCTGATCGACCTGCTCGCCCTCCTGCGCGACAAGACGCAAGGCAATCTCGACGCGGAGGAGGCCCGCCTCCTCGACCGGATCCTCTACGACCTGCGGATGCGGTTCGTCGAGATCGCCCGCTCGTCGTGACCACCTCCCCGAAGCAAGCCCATCCCCCGGGCGGCTCGCGCCGGCCGGTCGAGAGGAGCCGAGCCCGCGGCTTCCCTCCAGGAGCCGACGCGGCAGGTGTCCCGCCGGCGAAGAGTCGGGCGTCGACCGCAACGAAACGAATCGAGGATCGGATTCCATGCGCAGCCTGACCAAGGTCATCGTCCTCCTCCTGCTCGGATTTCTCGTCGGGTCCTGGGCCCTCAAGGGGCGTCCGGTCGCGGGGCCCGACCAGGCGGGAGAGCAGGGCGCCTACGCGCCAAGGCCTCCCGCGGCCGACTCGCTCGCCCCCGGGCGCCCGGCGCCGCCCGTCGTGGCGTCGCAGGCCGCACCGGCCCCGGCGGCGCCGGCCGTCGCGATGCCGGCGGTGAACCCGGCTGCGATCCCCGCGGGAACGAACGGGGCTCCGTGCCTGCCGGACTTCACGCAGCTCGCGGAGAAGCTGCAGGACACGGTCGTCAACGTCTCGAGTTCGAGCAAGGGCGGCGACAAGGAGAAGGAGAAGGGCGAAGGAGAGGGCAAGCGCAAGCCCCGTGGCCCCCATGGGTTCAGCCTGCCGGACGACGAGGGCGAGCAGGGCAATCCCTTCGAGCGCTTCTTCGGACCGATGCCTCGCCGTCGCATGCCGCAGCGAAGCCTCGGCTCGGGCTTCATCTTCGATCCCGAGGGCTACATCCTGACGAACAACCACGTGGTCGACGGAGCCGACGAGATCCAGGTGAAGCTGCACTCGGGCGAGGAGGTGAAGGCGCAGCTGATCGGTCGCGATCCCAAGACCGACGTGGCGGTGCTGAAGATCGACCCGAAGGGCAAGACGCTTCCCTACGTCACCTTCGGCGACTCCGACACGCTGAAGGTGGGCGAGTGGGTCATGGCGATCGGCAATCCCTTCGGGCTCGATTCGTCCGTGACCGCCGGCATCGTGAGCGCGAAGGGCCGCTTCATCGGCCAGGGCAACTACGACGACTTCATCCAGACCGACACGCCGATCAACCCGGGCAACTCCGGAGGCCCGCTCATCGACATGCGGGGCAAGGTCGTCGGCATCAACACCTCGATCTTCAGCCGCAGCGGCGGCAACATCGGCATCGGGTTCGCGATCCCGATCAACCTCGCGCACGACCTGATCCCGGACCTTCGCGCGAAGGGGCACGTGACGCGCGGATGGCTCGGCGTCATGATCCAGAAGGTGACCCCCGACATCGCCGAGTCGCTCGGCCTGCCCGCGTCGCAGGGCGCACTCGTCGCGGACGTCGTGAAGGACGGCCCGGCGGCCGCGGCCGGGCTCAAGACCGGCGACGTGATCGTCTCGTTCGACGGTCACCCGGTGAAGGAGTCCACCGAGCTTCCCCTCATGGTCGCGCGCACGCCGATCGGCCGCGACGTCGAGGTCAAGATCCTGCGCGAAGGCAAGGAGCAGTCCGTCATCGTCCGGACCGCGGAGATGAAGGACGAGGAGGCCGAGCCCGAGGCGAAGGAGAGGGAGTCGGAAGCCTACGGGGTCTCGGTGCAGCCCCTCACCCCCGAGGTCGCGAACAACCTCGGCATCCCGGTCGACACCAAGGGCGTGCTCGTGGCCGACGTCGAGCAGGGGAGCGCGGCCGAGGACGCGGGTCTGCGGCGCGGCGACGTGATCGCCGAGGTGAACCGGCAGGCCGTGTCCGACGTCGAGTCCTACCGGAAGGCCCTGAAGGACGCGGAGGGCGGCAAGAGCGTTCTCCTCCTCGTGCGCCGCGGCGACAACACCGTCTTCCTGGCACTCAAGCCCCAGTCGGGGGAGTGAGGCCGTCGCGACGCCCGCCGTGGGATCCCATCGCGGGCGTCGCCCCCTTCTCGCCTTCCTCGGAAGTTTCCTCCTCTTCGGCGGGATCGCGGCCGCCCTGGTTGCGATCCCCGCCTGGAGGCGGCTCGGCGAGACGGTCGACCGGAAGTTCAACGGTCGTCGCTGGGACTTCCCCTCGCGCATCCTGAGCGACGAGTTCCTCGTCCACACCGGGCAGGACGTCGTCGCGGCGGGCGTACCGCGACGCCTCGAGCGTCTCGCCTACCGGATCGTGCCCGGGGCGCCTTCGACGGCCGGGGAGATGCGGCCGGGGCGCGACTCGCTCGAGATCGCGTTGCGGCCCGGGGCACAGGGGCGCGCGGTCACCCGTCGCGTCCGCATCTCGCTCGTGCGCGGCGTCGTCTCCTCGATCGAGGACGTCGACACGGGAGAGTCGGTCGCCGCCGTCGCGCTCGAGCCCGAGGAGATCACGGGAATCTACCGCGGCGACTGGGAGAAGCGCCGCGCGATCCGGGTCGTCGACGTGCCCCCGGTCCTCGTCCGGGCGATCCTCGCGACCGAGGATGCGCGTTTCTTCGACCACCACGGGGTCGACGTCCTCGGCATCGGCCGCGCGCTCGTGACCAACGTGCGCTCGGGCCGCGTCGTGCAGGGGGGCAGCACGCTCACCCAGCAGCTGATGAAGAACTTCTTCCTCACGAGCGACCGGACGCTCGCGCGCAAGGTCCGGGAGGCCGCGATGGCCGTGGTCGCCGAGACCCGCTACTCGAAGATGCAGATCCTCGAGAACTATTTGAACGAGATCTACCTGGGGCAGCGCGGCGCCCAGGGGATCTACGGCGTGGCCGAAGCCTCGTGGTTCTATTTCGGCAAGGACCCGAGGGAGCTCTCCCTGCCGGAGGCGGCGACGATCGCGGGCCTGATCCGCGCGCCCAACGCCTACTCGCCGTTCACCGCGCCCGAGCGGGCCCGGGAGAGGCGGGACACGGTGCTCCGGCTCCTTCGCGACGCGGGCGAAATCGACGTCGAGACCTGCGAGGCCGCCGTCGCGACGCCGCTCGTGGTCCTCGAGCCACGGCCGGAGGCGACCGACTCGTCGTGGTTCGTCGACCTGGTGAAGGCCGAGCTCGCCGGGCGCTTCCCGCCGCACGTCCTGGTGGCGGAGGGACTCGAGGTCCACACGACGCTCGACCCGCTCCTGCAGGAGCAGGCGACCCGCGCCGTCGGCTCGGGACTCGCCTCGCTCGAAAGGAACCACCCGGCGCTCGCGAAGCCGGGCGGCGACCGGCGGCTCGAGGCGGCGCTCGTCGCGATCGCTCCGCATACCGGCGAGATCCGCGCCCTCGTGGGGGGCCGCGACTACCGGTCGAGCCAGTTCGACCGAGCGACCAGGGCGCGTCGCCAGCCCGGTTCCGCCTTCAAGCCCGTCGTCTACCTCGCGGGGCTCCTGTCCTCGGGGCCGGCTCACCTGACCCCGGCGACGATCCTCGAGGACGCGCCCTTCACCTGGTCCGACGACGGAGGCCGGCCGTGGCGCCCCGAGAACGACGGCGGCCGCTACCTCGGGGCCGTGACGGCGCGGACGGCCCTCGAGCAGTCGCTCAACGCCGCGACCGCGCGGATCGCGCGCGGCGTCGGCCTGCCGGCGATCGCCTCGCTCGGCCACACGATGGGGATCGGGAGCGACCTGCCGCCCCATCCGTCGCTCGCACTCGGCGCGGTCGAGGTGACGCCGCTCGAACTCACCTCGGCCTACGCGGTTCTCGCATCGGGCGGCACGCGGGCCGAGCCGCGGACGATCCGTCGCGTCGAGTCGCGCACCGGCGAGTTGCTGGTCGGCGAGACGCCGGGGATGGCAGCGGCGGTCCCTCCCGAG
>JAGWVP010000374.1 GCA_018970825.1 bacterium
CCCCGCGCGCGCGCGGGTCGAGCGAGGAGAAGGAGAGCGCGGGCGTAAGGGAAAACGTGCCCGAGAGGCTCACCTTCTCGTTGCCGGAGGTCGGGTCGTTGCCGATCTTCGACAGCACGAGCTTCGACTTGAGGGCGAAGTCCTGGAGGCCGCCCACGTTGGTGCACGGGTCGATCACGTCGCAGAGGCCGTCGACGTCGGTGTCGGGCTCCCCGACGTCGACGGGGCACACGCCGCTCGATCCGGTGCAGAACTCGGCCACGTCGCACGAGTCGACGGCTGGGCGGCACTCGGCGCCCGCCGAGGCGAACACGTCCGCCGGGCACGAAGCCGACACGCCCGAGCAGACCTCGGCCACGTCGCACACGCTCGCCGCGGAACGGCAGACCGTGCCGGCGGTCGCGAGCAGGTCGCTCGGGCAGACCTTCGTCGATCCGTTGCAGACCTCGGCGACGTCGCAGAGACCTGCGGGCGCGCGACAGACCGTGCCCGAGGGGGCGACGCCGTCGTTCGGACACGTCGCGCTCGATCCCGTGCAGACCTCGACCACGTCGCAGGGACCGGTCGAGGTGCGACAGACCGTGCCCGCGTTGCCGGGCGGGTGCTGGCAGGCCGCGTTCGTGCCGTCGCACTGGTCGGCGGTGCAGGCGTTGCCGTCGCTCGTGCAGGCGGTGCCGGCGGGCGACTTCGAGTCGACCGGGCACGCGCCCGAGGAGCCGGTGCAGGCCTCGGGCGGGTCGCATTCGCCGGTCGACACGCGGCACGACGTACCCGCGGGCGCGACGACGTCGACGGGACACGTGCCCGACGCGCCGGTGCAGCTCTCGGCGGTGTCGCAGATGCCCTGCGAGGGGCGGCACACGGTCGCCGCCGACTCGAACTTGCAGTCGTAGGAGCAGCAGTCCCCGTTCACGCGGTTGCCGTCGTCGCAGTCCTCGCCCGGGTCGACGACCCCGTCGCTGCAGTAGGAGCCGCCGGTCATGACGAGCTTCGGCGCGAGGTTCGCGTCGCCGGCCTTCCCCGCACCCTCGCGCGAGTAGAACGCGACGCGGCCGTTGTTCGTCTCGGTCGCCTTCTTGACGAGCCACTTGTTGCCGCCGGAGGCGACGTCCGCGGTGACGGTCCAGGACACGTTGCCGGCGGTCGACCCCGTGAAGGTGACGCTGTCGGTCGCGGTCCCGATCGCGGTGTTGCCGGCGTTCCACTGCGGCGTGCAGTCCGAGGCGGTGTTCGAGATGTCGGAGTCGGTCGAGCAGTTGTAGGTGACGCCCGAGCCGGTGCCGCGCGTCGTCGTCTCGTCGACCGGCACGGCGAAAGTCTTGCCGTTGCCCTCGAGGAAATCGTCCGCGAGCTTGTAGACCGACACGGGCTCGCCTGCGACCGCCCAACTCGTGTCGTTCGACTGGATCGTCATGCGGAAGGTGGCGGAGCCCACGCCGGTGCCGTCGATCGCGTTGCAGGCCGCGGCGGACACGCAGTCGGCGCTCGACGCGCAGGTGCGGGTCGCGTCGTTCGCGCACGCCCCCATGGGGAAGCGAACGACGATCCGGCGCGGCCCCTGCTCCTGGATCCACAGCGAGCCGTTCGCGCCCTCGTTCGTGTTGCGGTCGGAGATGAGCAGCATCGAGTCGCGGACCGCGGTGAGCGTGCAACCCGTGAACGGCCCCTTGTCGCAGAGGCTCGTCACCGGGTTCTGGAACGGCGCCTGGTGGCACGGGTCGACGACCGGGCAGACCGCCCGGGCGAGCCCGGGTGTGCCGGCCAGGGCCAGCGGGACCACGAGGGCCGTGAGGGTTCGGCGCAATGCGTCGGCGAGTCGCGAGACATGCATGGGGTGGCTCCTCGAAGTCGGTTTCGTGGTTCCCTTATCATCGGAAAGCCTGCGCCGGGAATCGGGAATCGCTCGGGAAACTCGCCCGGTGTCCCCCGGCCGGCGCTCTCGACCGCCGGGACAGGACGTTTCCATCGGATTCCACCGCCCCGAGTCCACCCCCGACCCGACGGGTCGCCGTGCGGGCGACGAGGCGTCTCGTCCGTCAGTCCGCGGCCCTCGGCATGGGCCCGCACTGCTGCCCGGTCCCGGCCACCTCCTCCGCGTGGAGCCGCAGGATCCGCCGCATCTCCTGCACCGTGTCCGGGTGCGCCTGGCAGGAATGCGGCGAGCGGACGACGATCTCGGAGGCCGCCCCTTCGAGGTGCGCGCTCGCGTACTCGACGACGCCGTCGTTGCCCTGCTCGACGACCTGGAACTTCTCCTCGACCGAGACGATCGAGTGATAGGGCACGTCCTGCACGACCGGGATCTTCGCGAGGCCGTCGAGAAACCGGTTGCCCGGGGTCATGTTGTCGACCGCGGTGGGGACTTCGCCGAGTTCACCCCCGCCACGCAGGACGCGGGGACCCGCCGTCGCGAACGCGAGGGTCAGGGACGCGAGGCTCGCGGGGAGCTTCACGAGCCGCCGCACGATCCGGTTCACGAAGCCCCCGGTGAGGAAGCTTCCGCGATGCGGCGTCGAGATGAAGACGAGGCGCCTCACCGACGGGACCGGCTCGACGAAGAAGCCGCGGCGGAGCAGCGACTTCGTCGAGTCGGAGACGGGGACCTCCTCCGGGGGGACCTTGAACGAGGCGCCCCACAGGTCGTCGCCGGTGCGGATCGCGGTCATCTTGGTGAGGAGTCCGCCCTGGCTGTGGCCGACGACGACCATGTCGTGCAGGCAGGGGTCGCGCCCCTCGGGATCGAGCTGCCCGATCGCCTTCGCGAGCTTCTCGCGGAGCAGGAGTGCCGAGTAGGGAATCGGGTTCCCGGAGTCGTAGGAGAAGTACCAGAACTGGTAGCGCTGGCGGATCCACGGATCGGCGAGCAGGTCGTTCGCCATGTCGGCCCAGCGCGCCGGGCTCGACTCGGTGCCGTGCACGAACACGACCGGAATGCGCCCGGGGCGATACGGTTCGAGCGACGCGAGCACCGGCAGCGGGAGGCCCGCCGAGTTGCGGCCGAAGAAGGACCAGAACTCCTCCTTCCAGACGGGCGAACCCGCGAGCATGACCGCGAGCGACGCGGTCTCGTCGACCTCGAGAGCGACCTGGTGTCCCTCGATCGTCGCCTTGTCGAAGTCGCTCGACGCGTACAGGTCGAGGCGACCGGCGAGTCGACCCGAGGCGATTCCGGCGCGGACGTCGTCGACGCGCAGCACGAGCGTCGTCGCCACGCGGGCCCGCGGCACGATGAGGCTCTTCGTCACGTCGACGCCGGGCAACGGGACCGCCGTCGCCGCGAGCGCCGCGCCGATGCCGGGGACGAGATGGCGGTTGCGCATGCCCTCGACCTCGAGCTCGATCGAGGGCGTGAGGTCCCCGAGGACGCGGTCGCCCCAGCGCAGCTGCGACGGGTCGGTCGAAATCGCGATCTCGCCGAACGGCAGCGGGAAGGTGCCCGGCTCGACCGCGACCCAGCCGAGCCCCCGCACCGCGAAGGCGGCGACCAGGGCCTGGTTGTAGAGGTCCGCCGCGAGTCGCGTGCGCGGGTCGAGAGGGTCGAGCGCGGCCGTCCCGTCGGGACCGGACGAGGCGAACAGGAAGGCGTAGGCGTAGATCGCGGATGCGAGGTACCAGCGGCGCCCGCCGCCCTGCTCTGCATGCTCGAACGAGAGTTCGGCGAGAGCGAAGAGTTCCTGACGCCCGCCGCGGCCGGACACCTCGATCGAGCGCAGTTTCTCGAGCGCGACTTCCGGCTGCGCGTCGAACGTCTCGAGCAGGCCCCACTCGTTGGCGGTCGTGCGCGCCCACTCGCTCGCCTGCCCGGTCGAGAGCGCGTTCGCGGTCGCCTCGCGGTAGGCGGTCGGAGCGCTCACCCGCTTCACGCGGATGGGC
>JAGWVP010000375.1 GCA_018970825.1 bacterium
TTCGACGGCGTGGCCGAGCGTGTGTCCGAAGTTCAGAATCGCGCGGCGGTCGCCCTCGGTCTCGTCGGCCGACACGACCATCGCCTTCAGGCGAGCGCAGTCGTGCACGATCGACACGAGAAGTTCGGGGTCGCGCGCGAGCACCCGGTCCGCTTCGCGCTCGAGCCGCTCGAAGAGCCCGGCCGAGAGGATCGCGCCGGTCTTCACGACCTCGGCGAGTCCCGCCCGGTACTCGCGCTCGGGCAGCGAGGCGAGCACGTCGACGTCGGAGAGCACGAAACTCGGCTGGTGGAACGCGCCGACGAGGTTCTTGCCGGCGGGCAGGTCGATCGCCGTCTTGCCGCCGATCGCAGCGTCGACCTGGGCGACGAGCGTGGTCGGCACCTGCGCGAACGCGACGCCGCGCAGCCAGGTCGCGGCGGCGAAGCCGGCCACGTCGCCGGTCACCCCGCCGCCGAGCGCGAGCAGCAGGCCGCCGCGCTCGATCCGGGCGTCGGCGAGCCGCCCCCAGAGCGCGGCGAGCGTCGCCACGTCCTTGTGTCGCTCCCCGTCGGGGATCTCGATCGTCGTCGCCGACACGCCTGCATCGGCGAGGGACGCGCGCACCCGGTCGCCCCACAAGGCATCGACCGTCGGGTTCGTCACGAGGGCGACGGCCGCGGCCCCCGCGACCGCGCGCGCCCGCATCCCGACCGTGCCGAGGTTGCCCCGCCCGACGTGGACGGGGTAGCTGCGCTCGCCGAGTTCGACGCGGATCGGCTCGCCCTCGGTCAACGCCCGACTCCCGCCGGCAGGGCCGCGTCCCCGGAGCCCGGCGACGCGCCGCGCATCGAGTGCTCGAGCGCCGCGATCACCTCGTCGGCCACCTGCTCGACGCTGCGCCCGCCGGTCTCGACGCGCAGCGGGACGCGCGCATACACGTGGGCGCGCTCGTCGAGCAGCTCCCGGATGCGGCCGACGAGGCTCGTTCCCCCGCGCAGGAGCGGCCGCTCGGGGGCCGACGCGCGCACGCGCCGGGCGATCGTCCGGGCGTCCGCGACCAGGCAGAGGAGGAGCCCGTCGCGGGAGAGCGCCGCGAGGTTGCGCTCGTCGAGGAGCGCGCCGCCGCCCGTCGCGACGACGGCATCCCCGAGCGCGCAGGCGCGCTCGACCGCCGTTCGCTCGAGTTCGCGAAAGCGGCCCTCGCCGTCCTCGGCGAAGATCCGCCGGACGCTCTTGCCCGCGATCTCCTCGACGATCGCATCGGTGTCGGCGAAGCGGCGCCCGAGGCGCTGGGCGACGCGCTGGCCCACGGCGGTCTTGCCGGTACCCATGAAGCCGGTCAGCACGACGCGCATCGCATCCCCTAGGCCTCCTGCACCTGGTGCAGGTAGCCGTCGCGGTTGCGCAGGATCTCCCGGAGGGAGTCGCCGCCGAACTTCTCGACCGCGAAGCCCGCGAGCTCGAACGCGACCACGGCCTCGGCGATCACCGCCGCGGCCGGGATCGCCATGACGTCCGACCGCTCGATGACGGCCCTCGTCTCCTCCTTGCTCGCGATGTCCACCGAACCGAGCGGCTTCATGAGCGTCGAGATCGGCTTGAAGGCCACCCGGACGACCAGCGGCGATCCGTTGGTCATGCCGCCCTCGGTGCCGCCGGCGTGATTCGACGAGCGTCGGTAGGCGCGCGCCGCCTCGTCCCACGAGATCTCGTCCTGCACCTGCGAGCCGCGGCGTCGCGCCGCCTCGAAGCCGAGCCCGATCTCGACGCCCTTGGCCGCCTGGAGGGAGAGCAGCGCGCCGCCGAGCCGGCCGTCGAGCTTGCGATCCCAGTGGACGTGGCTGCCGAGCCCGGGCGGCAGGCCGGTCGCGACCACCTCGACCACGCCGCCCAGGGTGTCGCCGGCCTTCTTGCACTCGTCGACCAGCGCCACGATCGCGCTCTCGGCCTCGGGATCGGCGACGCGCACCCGGCTCCGCTCGGCCGCCGCGAAGATCTCCTCCGGGGCGAGCCCCTCGTGACGGGCCCGGATGCCGCCGATCTCGCTCACCCAGGCGCGGACCTCGATGCCGAGCGGCCGCAGCAGGCACTTCGCGAGGCCGCCCACCGCGACCCGCATCGTGGTCTCGCGAGCCGAGGCCCGCTCGAGGATGTCGCGCACGTCGCGGCGGTCGTACTTCTGCACGCCGGCCAGGTCGGCGTGCCCGGGCCGCGGTCGCGTCACCGTGACCTTCGGATCGCGGTCCTCGGCGAGCGCCGACATCTTGCGGGTCCAGTTGCGCCAGTCGAGGTTGTCGACGACGAGCGTCACCGGCGATCCGAGGGTTTCGCCGAAGCGGATCCCGGACCGGAGCTGGACCTGGTCGCGCTCGATCTTCATGCGGCCGCCGCGACCGTAGCCCTCCTGGCGGCGGGCCAGGTCGCGGTCGATGTCCTCCGGCCGCACCGGCACGCCGGCGGGAAAGCCCTCGACGATGGCCGTCAGGGCGGGACCGTGGGACTCTCCGGCGGTGAAGAAACGCAGCATGGATCGAGCCTAACCGACCGCGTCCGGGCGCTCTACCAGCGCGGCCCGGCCGTGCCGCCGGGCGCGGTCGTCACGTCGCCCCCCTGCGGGTAGGCCGTCGTCGAGCGGTTCGTCCACAGTTCCGCGGCGGTCGGGAGCGCACCGGGTGCCGCGGGGCGCCAGACGACGCGGGGGGTGATGAAGACCAGCAGCTCCTGGCGATTGTCGAAGTCGCGGGTCGTCTTGAAGAGCCAGCCGATGACCGGGATC
The DNA here is from genome assembly GCA_018970825.1 of bacterium. Classification (GTDB taxonomy): domain Bacteria; phylum Desulfobacterota; class Binatia; order UBA12015; family UBA12015; genus REEB422. The sequence continues at coordinate 2,759 of JAGWVP010000375.1, forward strand.
TTCGCGAGCCAGGGAACGCCGCTCATCGCGTTGGCCGCGCGCTGCCGGTAGACGCCGCCGATCACGACCGTCTCGCCCTCGCGCACGAGGACCTGCGAGCTCGCCTGGCGGCTGATCTCGTTCGGGATGTCGTCGGTCTTCTGCTCGCTCGGCACGCTCGACTTCACGAACAGGTCCATCAGGACGTAACCGTCCGCCGAGACCTGCGGGCGCACCTTCAGGATGATGCCGGTGTCGATCGGCTGGGTCGCGACGCTGTTCGAGCCCGCCGAGCCGTTCTGGCCGGTGTTGATCACGGTGCCGGTCGAGGGCAGCCGCACGTAGATGATCTCGAGGCTCTCGATCGAGGCCTCCGAGTTGTTGAGCGTGATGACCTTGGGCCGGGAGATGACCTTGCCCTTGCCGGCCTGCTCGAGAGCCGTGATCTGGGCGTCGATCGTCTCGGCGCCCGACAGCGAGCCGAGCAGCAGGTTGAGCGTGCTTCCCGTGCCGGCCTCGACGCCGCTCGCGGGGAAGTCGACCATGATGGGACTGCCATCGCCGGCCGTGTTCGGGCCGCTCCCGCCGATGCCGACCCGGCCGGGGAAGTTCTTTCCGGTCGGGTTGCCGGTGCCGGGCCCGGCCTTGTAGCTCGCGCCCCAGCGGATCCCGAGGTCGATCTCGGAACTCGTGTCGGCCTCGAAGATCAGTCCCTGGATCGCGACCTGCGGGGTCTGCACGTCGAGCTTCGAGGCCAGCTCCCGCGCATTCGCGATGCCCTCGGCGATGTCGCGGATGATCAGGGTGTTCGTGACGTCGTTCACCTGCACGCTGCCCCGGTTCGAGAGCAGTCCGCGGAACTGGCCGGCGGCCGCCTCGGCCTGGGCCGTCATGTCGCCCTGGACCTGGGTCTGGCCCGCCTGGTTCAGCCCGGAGCCCGGCGTGCCGGTGAGCGACTGGCCGCGCAGCACCATCGCGAGGTCCGAGGCCTTCACGTAGTTGACCCGGATGTACTCGGTCCGAAGCGGCTCGAGCTCGCGGCCGGCGATCTGCGCGGCGAGCCGGGAGCGCCGCTCTTCCTCGATCCGCTTGGCGGTCGAGACGGTGATCACGTCGTCGTACTCGACCTTTTC
>JAGWVP010000376.1 GCA_018970825.1 bacterium
TGCAGGCCCTCGCCGCCGCCGTCGAGTTGGCCGAACGGGTCGGAGTGGCCGCCATCGAGGAGCGGCTCGCGGCGCTGACGCGGGCCTTCGCCGACGGGCTGCGCGCCCGCGGCTACCGGCTGCTCGGGCGCCGGTGGAACGCGGGGGCCGACGATCGCGCCTGCGCCTCGGGCATCGTCACCTTCGTTCCGAGGGCGGCGGCCGAGCGTGTCCGCCAGGAACTCTGGGAGCGCGGCGCCGTGACCAAGGCACGCTTCGGCGGCATCCGCGTCGCACCGCACCACTACCAGGACGCCCGGGACGTCGAGGCGTTCCTCGGCGTGCTCGACGCGGCCGAGGCGAGGCTCGCGTGAGCGATCTCCCCTCGGAACCCTCGGCGATGACCGAGCGCTTCGGCTGGTTCCAGCGCTACGTCGCGTCGCGACTCACGGAATTCGTCCACATCGACGAGAGGTCGGTCGAGCGGATCCGAACCCTCGCGCAGACCGGCACGATCGTCTACGTGCTCCGCCAGCGGTCGCTCCTCGACTACATGCTCATCAACTGGCTGCTCGTGCGCGAGCGCCTGCCGCTGCCGAAGTTCGCCAACGGCGTGTCGTCGACCTGGTTCCTGCCGGTCGCCGCAGCCTGGCGCGGCGTCGTCGACCGGTTCAGGAGGTGGCGCCTCCCGCGACGCGGTGCGCGCGCGGCCGAACAGCGTCGCGTCGCCGGCGACCTCGTCGCCGACGGCCAGCCGATCCTCCTCTTCCTGCGGGCACGGAGCCCGCGACTGCTCTGGAACCGGCGAACCATGGTGGCAGCGGCACGGCCGGGTGCGGAGTACCTGCGGGAAATCGTGCGTCGTGCGCGGGTCTCGGACAGCGATCGCCCGATCTACCTGGTCCCGGTCTCCTTCTTCCGGGGACGGACCTTCCGCCGCCAGGCGAGCCGGCTCTCGGCGCTCGCCTACAGCGTCCACGACGCACCGAGCGACCTGAAGAAACTGCTGACCTACCGGGTGAACCGCGAGGACCTGCTGTTCGTGTTCGGCAGGGTCCTCCCGCTCGACCCGTTCGTCTCCGCCCACCGGCGCCTCGGCGAAGCCCGGATCGCCCGGCGTCTCACGAACTCCCTCCAGCGCGAACTCGCCCAGGAGGAGCAGGCGGTGTGGGGGCCCCTGCTGCTGCCGCGACCCGTGGTCGCCGACCGCGTGTTCGAGGGGCCCGAGGTCTCCTCGACGGTGCGGCGGATCGCCTCCGAACGCAGGGTTTCCGAGCGTCGCGTGTGGCGCGAGGCGCGCGGCTACTTCTGGGAGATGGCGGCCAACTTCAACGGCTTCGCCTTCGGCTTCGTCGAGATCCTCTTCCACCAGGTCTGGCGGCGCGCGTTCTCGGGACTCGAGGTGAGGGGGCTCGACCGGGTCGTCGAGACCGTGAAGCAGTACCCGGTCGTGCTCGTTCCCTGCCATCGAAGCCACTTCGACTACATGGTGCTCTCCTACATCTTCCGGGAGAACTTCCTGTCGCCGCCTCACATCGCCGCGGGCATCAACCTCGCTTTCTGGCCGATGAGCTCGATCCTGCGGGGGGCGGGCGCCTTCTTCATCCGCCGCACCTTCGAGGACAACGAACTCTACAAGCTCGTCTTCAAGCGGTACCTGACGGTCCTCATCCGGCAGGGCTACACGCTCGAGTTCTTCATCGAGGGCGGCCGCAGCCGGACGGGCAAGATCCTGACGCCGAAGCTCGGCATGCTCGGCGGGATCGTCGACGTCTTCGTCGGCGGCGTGCGGCGCGATCTCTACCTCGTGCCGGTCTCGATCCATTACGGGCGCATCGCGGAGGAGGGCGCCTACACGGCCGAACTCGGCGGCGCGAAGAAGGAGAAGGAGACGTTCGGGGCCCTGCTGCGGGCCCGCAGCGTCCTCAAGCAGCGCCACGGAACGGTCTACGTGAGCTTCGCCGAACCGATGTCGCTCCGGCAGACGCTCGGCGACCGGCTGCCCCGCCTCCAGGCCGCGGCCGGCAGGCCCGAGGCGGTCGAGGAGCAGCGGAGATTCGTGCAGAAGCTCGGCTTCCGCATCCTGCGCGAGGTGAACGAGGTCTCGGTGGTCGGCTCGACCTCGCTCGCCGCGACGGTGCTGCTCTCGGCCGACGGCCCGCTTCGACACGACGAGTTCGCTTCCGACGCGCGAACGCTCGCGACGCTGCTGCGCTGGCGCGGGGCCGCGTTCACGCCGTCGCTCGAGCGCAACCTCGGGCCGGCGGATTTCGCCGAGGCGACGGGATTCCTCGTCGGATCGGAACTCGTCCGGGTGCGCGAGGAGCGCGACGGAACCCGCGTCCTCGAGGTGCCCCTCGAGAAGCGCAACATGCTCGACTTCTACAAGAACAACTCGATCCACTTCTTCCTGTTCCCCTCGCTCGTCGCCCACGCGGGACTGCGCGGGCTCGACCGGGCCCAGCTGAAGGACGACCTCTGGTGGTGGCTCGAGCTCTTCCGCTGGGAGTTCGCCCTGCCGGAGAGGGAGAGCGCCTCGGCCGAGGTGGGGCGCCTCCTCGACTATTTCCGCGCGCACGGGGTGGTCCTCGGCGAGGACCTCGGCGATTCGCCGCTCGTGCGGGCCCTCGCGGGCATCCTCGAGAACTTCCGCCAGGCCTACTGGGTCGCCGCGCGGACGGCGCGGGAGGCCGTCGACGGCGAGGCGGTGCCCGAGGCGGAGCTCATCGAGTCGATGCGGCGGCGCTTCGACGCGGCACTCCTGCTCGGCGAGGTCTCCAAGCCGGAGGGGGCGAGCCAGGTGACCTTCGGCAACGCCGTGTCGCGCTTCGTCGAGATGGGATGCCTCGTGCGGGAGCGCGGGGGCAAGGGCGGCCGGGACCGGTTCCTCCGCCGCGGCCCCGCCTTCGACGATCTAGACGGTGTCGGCGCCCGTCTCCGGGAGTCCCTGATGCTGCCCGAGGGCAGCGCAGTGCGTTGACAACCAAGGCGGCCTCCACTACCCCGAAAACGTGGGCAGCCCTGCAAGTCCGCGTTCCGGAGGGGCTCCTGCCGACCCCGAACGCGGCGAGACCACCGATCCCCGGATCGCCGAACTCGCTCGACAGCTGAACGAGGCGATCGAGGCTGCCGAGGCGACGGGGCAGGCCGGTGCGCGGGAGACCGCCATCGAGGTCCTGAAGGAGCCGGCCCGGGAGCGGGCCCTCGCCGAGCGGCAGGCCGAGGGCCTCGCCCGCGCGGCGAGCAGGGGCATGAATCCCTTCGCCCTGGGGCTTCCGCTCCTCCCGGTGGGCGTGTTCATGTTCTTCCTCTTCCCGCCGGTCGGGCTTCTCATCTTCCTGCTCGGTCTCGGCTCGTGTCTCGCAGGAGCGGTGCAGGCGATGGTGGGGAGCATCCGGGGGCGGATCGCCGGCGGTACGGAAATCCCGGATCAGGTCGGCAGCGAAGCCGGCTGACCGAACGGAAGCGCCTCTAATGACCGACTCGATGCCCTTTTCATTGGAGGGGCAGGCCTCCCGGGCGTAGGTTCGGGACGTGGACGGCCCCCGGCGGAACGCGGGGGCCAGGTGGTAGAACCCGATGGCGACTGGCGAAGCGACGGCAGCCAAGGTGGAGGCGGGAGATCTCCCGGCCCAGCGGCGTGAGGAGCAGCGGCTCGAGCGCGCGAAGCGCGAGCGAGAGAAGGCGGCGATGGGCGGCCTCTGGTCTCGCCGCGATTTCATGGGGCGCCTCGGCTGGGCCTTGTTCGGCGGATTCTCGTTGATCACCCTGCTCTCGGCCCTGCGCGCGGCCTTTCCGCGAGTGCTCTTCCTGCCGCCCTCGACCTTCAAGGCCGGCTTTCCGAAGGACTTCGCGGTGGGTG
>JAGWVP010000377.1 GCA_018970825.1 bacterium
TCGCTCGCTCTCCGCACCGCCGCGCGACGCCGACCCCGAGGACGTGCGCGACCGCACCGCGGGCACGGTGTCCGCGCTGCTCGGGCTGCTCGGGATCGAGGCCGACCCGCTGCGCAGCCGCGAGCACGTGCTGCTCTCGAAGATCCTCGAGAAGTCCTGGTCCGAGGGACGCGACGTCGAACTCGCGGCGCTCGTGCGCGAGATCGCTTCGCCCTCGATCGAGCGCGTCGGCGCCCTCGACCTCGAGTCCTTCTACCCGGCGAAGGAGCGCTCGGCGCTCTCGCTCGCGCTGAACTCGCTGCTGGCCTCGCCGGGCTTCTCCGCCTGGCTCGAGGGAGAGCCGCTCGACGTCGACCGCCTGCTGTGGACCGCGGACGGCAAGCCCCGGCTCTCGATCGTCTCCATCGCCCACCTGTCCGAGCCCGAGCGGATGTTCTTCGTCTCGCTGCTGCTCTCGGAAGTGCTGACGTGGGTCCGCCGCCAGTCCGGAACCTCGAGCCTGCGGGCGATCCTCTACATGGACGAGGTCGCGGGCTTCTTCCCGCCGGTCGCGACGCCGCCGTCGAAGGCGCCGATGCTGTCGCTGCTCAAGCAGGCGCGCGCCTACGGGCTCGGCGTCGTGCTCGCGACGCAGAACCCGGTCGACCTCGACTACAAGGGCCTCTCGAACGCGGGCACCTGGTTCCTCGGGCGGCTCCAGACCGAGCGCGACAAGGCGCGGGTGCTCGACGGGCTCGAGGGCGCCTCGGCCGCGGCCGGACGCGAGCTCGACCGTTCCCGGACCGACAAGATCCTCTCCGCACTGGGCCAGCGCGTCTTCCTGATGAACGACGTGCACCGCGACGCGCCCGAGGTCTTCCAGAGCCGCTGGGCGCTCTCGTACCTTCGCGGGCCCCTCACCCGCGTCCAGGTCCAGTCGCTCATGGCGGAGCGTCGGCGGGCGGTCGCCGCGAACGCGACGACCGCTCCCGCGGCCGCTCCGCCCGGCGGCGCCGGGGCCGGCCGCGAACGTCCCCTCCTGCCGCACGACGTGAAGGAGGTCTTCGTCGCCGCCACCGCACCGCGACCCGACGGCGCGAGCCTCGTGTACCGTCCGGCGCTCCTCGCGGGCGCGCGGCTCCACTTCGTCGACGCGAAGGCGGGGATCGACGAGTGGCGCGACTCGGTGACGCTGACGCCGCTCGGGGACGGCGAACCGGACTGGGCCTCGGCCTCCCGCCCCGCGGCTCGTCCCGCACTCGAGTCGCAGCCGCGCTCCGAGGCGGGCTTCGCACCGCTGCCCGGGGCCGCCGCGCGCGCGAAGAGCTACGCGGGCTGGCAGAAGTCGCTCTCCGACCTTCTCTACCGCACCGAGGCGCTCGAGGTCGGCCACTGCCCCTCGCTCGGCCTCCACTCGCGCCCGGGCGAGGACATGCGCGACTTCCAGATCCGGATGAACCAGGCCGGGCACGAGCGGCGGGATGCCGAGGCCGACAAGATCCGGGCGCGATTCGCCGCGCGGATCGAACGGGCCCGCACCGCGGTCGATCGTGCGGCCTCGCGCGCGCAGCAGAGGGAGGACGAGCTCTCGCAGCGCAAGAGCGAGAGTTTCTTCACGATCGGTGCGAACGTGATCGCCGCGTTGTTCTCGCGAAACAAGCTCAGCGCGACCAACATCGGCCGCGCGACGACCGCGGCCCGCTCGATCGGCAGGACGAGCCAGAAGCAGTCGCAGGTCGAGGAGGCGGAGGCACAGCGCGCGAAGCACGAAGAGCGGCTCGAAGACGTACAGGGCGAACTCGCCGTGGCACTCGAGCGCATCGAGGCCGAGTGGGACGCGCCGCGGATCGAGGCGACCCGGATCCCGCCGCGCAAGACCGACGTCGCGGTCGAGCCGCCGGTGCTGGCGTGGCTCCCCTCGTGGGTGGTCGACGGAGGAGTCGAGACCCGGGCGTGGGGCTGAACTCTCCCGCCCGGTCGGGCCGGGACCGTGCGACGACGCGACGTCGAGCGCACACGGACCGGTGCGCTCGCGGGCGTGAGGCGATGCTCCGGGTTCAGTCGCCGAGGTAGTGCAGGACGACTTCCCGGGCGTGAGGCGCGTGTCGGTGTTCCCAGAGGAAGAGTCCCTGCCAGGTGCCGAGGAGCATGTTGCCGCCCCGCACCGGGATGCCGATCGAGGTCTGGGTGAGCGCACCCCGGACGTGGGCGGACATGTCGTCGGGCCCCTCCTCGACGTGCCGGAAGAGCGGGTCGCCGTCGGGGACGGCTCGCGCGAACCAGCGCTCGAGGTCGCGCAGCACCTCGGGGTCCGCGTTTTCCTGAACGAGCAGGCTCGCCGAGGTGTGCCGCACGAAGACGGTGAGGATCCCGGTCGCGGCCTTCCCCTCCGCGAGCCAGTCGTTCACCCCGCGCGTGATCTCGACGAGACCGCGGCCGCGAGTCCGCACGGGCAGGATCCCCTGGACCTGTCGCACGGGGCGTCGCTAGGGGTTCCCCGGCCCGGCGGCAAGCGGACGACGACGGCCGAACGGGGCACGGGAGGGCGAACGCGGATCCGTTGGTCGGGGCGCGCCTCTCTGTTACCCCGGCCTGCGATGGCGACGACGCGGGTGATCGATCGCGGACGGGGGCGGCACGACTCGGGGCGCGCCCCCGGACGGCGCGCGTTCGCGATCCTCGTGGTCGCGGCGATGCTCGGGGCCCCGACACGCCCGGAGGCGGCCGGGACCGCGACCGGCACGATCGACGGCCTTCACGCGGCGATGCTCTCGGTGATCCACGACGCGGGCAGGACGAGTTACCAGCAACGTTACGACGCGCTCGCACCCGCGATCGACGAGGCCTACGACCTCGACTTCATGGCGAGGAAGTCCCTCGGCAAGGGCTTCGACGCGCTCTCGGCCGAGGACAAGGCACGTTGGATCGCCCTCTTCCGGACCTACATGACGGCCAACTTCGCGGGTCGCTTCAAGTCCTTCGACGGCCAGCGCTTCGAGACGCTCGGCGAAGAGCCGGCCGCGCAGGACACGGTGCTGGTGAAGAGCCGCGTCATCGATCCCAGGGAGAGCGTCGACCTGAACTACCGCCTGCGGCGTACCGAGTCCGGGGACTGGAAGATCGTCGACGTCTACCTGAAGGGCACCGTGAGCGAACTCGCGCTGCGACGCTCGGACTTCTCGGCGACCCTCGATCGCGACGGCTTCCCCGCCCTGGTCCGGAGCCTCGAGACGAAGATCGCCGACCTCGCCGCCGGCAAGGCGACCTGAACCCTCAGGAGCCGGGCGTCGGGGCCGCCAGCGGCTCGGCCACGGACGTGCCCGTCGACGAGGCTGCCTCCCCGGGAGACGTGCCCGCCGGGGCCGGATCTTCGCCTGCGCCGATCTCGGCGATGCGGTTCTGGTAATAGGCGCTGCGGAGCGCCGCGTAGTAGTCCGTCGAGCCTTCCTCCAGGCGCTTCAGGTCGCGGTCGTGGTGCTCCCGCTCGACGAGACCCGTCGCGCTCGCGCCGATGCCGGCGGAGAGAAGCGTCGAGGAGACGACGGGGGTCGCGAGGTAGGTGGCCGGGTTCATCGCCGTGTCGACGATCACCCCGAAGCCGTCGCGGACCGTGGTCGGCCCGAGCACGGGGACGACGAGGAATGGACCGCTGCCGACACCCTTCTTCGCGAGCGTCTGGCCGAAATCCGCGTCGTGGGGCGGGAGCCCGGCGTGCTTCGCGGTGTCGACGAGGCCGCCGATGCCCGCGACCGTGTTGATCGCGAAGCGGGCGGCGGTGTTGCCCGCGTTCGACCACTGCCCCTGCAGCACGTCGTTCACGAGACGCACCGGCGAGGCGAGGTTGAACAGGAAGTTTCGCACG
>JAGWVP010000378.1 GCA_018970825.1 bacterium
GGTCAGGCTCTGCGACAGGACCGCCGTCGGGAACGGCAGGAAGCTCACGAGCATCAGCAGGAAGGTGTTCGCGCGCAGGAACGGGATGTCGACCGCCCGGATCGCGGAGAAGATCGTGTGGTGTACGAGCCAGATCCGCCCGATCGTGAGGAACGAGATCACGAAGGCGAGGTAGGACGGCCACAGTCCGAAGAGCTCGCGCCCGAGGTTCGAGAGGAGCCTCTGGGGGATGTTGATCTGGAGAACCAGGATGGTGATCGCGATGGCGATCACGCCGTCGCTGAAGGCCTCGACCCTCCGCGTCTGCTCCCAGGTCCTCCGCATCGTAGTTCGGGTCGACGAGACGTCCGGCTCACGGCTGCCCTGCCGATGCCCGCTTGACGAAGGATCGGCGAGGCCCTTAGGGTAGGGCAATCTTGAACCCGGTTCAAATCGTTGGGCCGGGGCGCTGCGGGAGAACCCCGACGGCCGACGGCGTCCTTCCGGCGCCGGCCGTCCGCGGTTCCCGGCAGCGGAGGAGCCCGCAGGATCGGCGACGCGACGATCGCGGATGACGACGGAAACGTGCCAGGGGAGGCCTCGTGACGAAATGTTTCGATGGAGCGCGACCGTTTCGATTCGCGCCGAAAGCGCCGGCCGTGACGGCGCAGCGGACCGTCTCCGCGCTTCTTCTCGCGGTCGCGGTCGCCTCCTGCGGCGAGCCCGCGCTGTTCCGCCAGGACCGCAAGCTCCGGCTCGTCGGGCAGCTTCGCTCCGACCTGCTCACCTCGGCCTTCGCGGAGCGTGGCGCCGTTCTCTCCATCACGGACGAGCAGTCGAAGGCGCTGGCGGCCGAGTCGGCCGCCGACGCGAAGCGCGCCGACACGACCCTCGTCGAGCTGCGCGACCTCGTGCGCGAGGACGGCAACGAGCCGGAGAAGACGGCGTTGGAGGCGCTCGAAGGCGACTGGAAGAAGCTGAAGGCGATCGACTCGGGCCTGCTCGAGCTGGCGGTGAAGAACACCAACCTCAAGGCCGCGGCCCTCCTCGCCCGCGACGGCCGCGAGTCGACGATCGCCTTCAGCGACGGCCTCGAGGGCGTGGCGAAGGGAATCTCCGACCCGGCGACCCTGCGGACGATCGCCAAGTGCCAGACGTCGGCGCTGCGCTCTCTCTCACTCCTGCTCCTGCACGTGCCTTCGGAGGACGACGCGGAGATGTCGCGCTGGGAGGCCCTGATCGTGCAGCGCAACGCCGAGGTGGAGGCGGGCCTCGAGGAGCTGCGTAAGTCCTCCGTCGTCCCCGCTTCGTCCCTCGACGAGGTGGCGCGACATTGGACCGCGTTCCGCGAGGTGGAGAAGCAGGCCCTCCGGCTCTCGCGCGAGAACTCGAACGTGATGTCGCGCCGGGCCTCCCTCGACGAGAAGCCGCGCGCCTTGGAGGCGACCCTGGGCGCGCTCGACCGTTTCGAGGCCGTGGTCCGGTCCTCGCTCAAGACCTCGAATCCCCGTCGCTGACCCTCGCGACCCGGGTGCGAGCAGCGATCGAATCGGCCGTGGCATGAGCGGGATCACGCACGGGCAGGAAGGCGGGCCGGCCGAGCGGGACCGAGGTCTCCGCGTGGCGCTGGCGGCCTGCCTCTTCGACGTCCTCCTGACGGGCACGGTCGCGTTCCACTCCAACTCGCTCGTCATCCTGGGCGACCTGCTGAAGGAGTGCGGCGACGGGGCGGCCGTGCTGGCGGCGCTGCTCACCCTGCGAGCCGTGCGGCGCGCCCCGGCCCACAAGTACGCCTACGGCATCGGCAAGCTCGAGAACCTCGTCAGCATGAGCATCGTGGTACTCATGACCGCGAGTGCGGTCGGGATCGCGGGACAGGCCTTCTACCACCTGCGCCACCCGGTGATGCCGCACGGGACGCTGCCGGGCATCGCGGTCTTCGCCTTCTACTCCATGGTCGCCCTCGCCATCGGGCTGCGGAACCGGAGGATGCTGCGCAGGGAGCACTCGCCGATCATCGCCTCGCAGGCGGCGCTCTGGTTCAGCAAGTCGGCCTTTGACGGACTCATGGGCCTGTCTCTCGCCGCGGCGCTCGCGTGGAGCGGGACCACGTGGGGGCTCTACCTCGACCCGCTCGCCTCGCTCGTCGGCGTCGCGTTCATGCTCCGCAGCGCATGGGCGATCGCCTCGGAGTCGGTCGGCGACCTGCTCGACGCGGCCCTGGAGGAGACGCTTCAGATCCGCATCCTGCGCTGCCTCGCCACCCACTTCGACGACTACGAGATGTTCCACGAGATCCGGACCCGGCGCTCGGGGTCGCGCATCTACGTGGAGCTCTTCCTCGACTTCGACCCCGGGCTCCCGATGCGGACCGTGCGCGAGAGGATCGAGGGGATCCGAAAGTCGGTCGTGGAGTCCATCCCCGGCGCCGACGTCACGGTGATCCCGCACGAGCCGAGCCCGCTGCCGGCGGGCTGAGGTCCGTCCGGTCGAGGACCGGGCGACCGCTCGTCCGACGCGCGCTTCAGCGGGAGAGGAGGGAGCGGATGACCTCGCGCATGTGGCTGCGCGCGACGGGCAGCCCCCGGGATCGAGCCTTGCCGCCGTCGAGGGATCGCGTCGGGAGATGCTGCCCGGCGACCCAGACCGACAGGCCCAGGGTCATCCACCCGATGGCCGCGCTGTCGAGAGCCGTCTGCGCGGCATCGCCGGGCTCCCGCCGCGAGGATTTCGGTCGAAGGGCCGCCCTCGCCTCCCCGACCAGGCGCTGCAGGTTCGAGAAGTTGCAATCGCCCGCCGCGTTCAGGCGCGCGAAGATCTCCTCGGGCGGCTCGGTCGGCTTGCTCGCCACGTGGCGGGGGAAGTTCAGCGCGGCAGCGAGGCCGGGGTTGCGCGCCGTCCACTCCACCTGCGCGTCGATCCAGGCCACGAGCCGATCGAAGGGGTCCGGCCCGGCGTTCCGTGCCGCGGCCTCGAGCTCGTCGACGTAGCGCTCGTAACCGAGCGCCATGGCGTGGGCGATCAGGCCGTCGCGTCCGCCGAAGTGGTAGTTCACGAGCGCCTTCGAGAGGTCGTGCCGCTCGCAGATCTCCTGCGGGTGGACCGCCGCCGGGCCGAGTGCGGAGAGGCGATCGAGCGCGGCCTCGAGGATCGTCGCGCTCGCTTCGAGTCTCGGCGCGTCGCGCTTCGCGGGCTTTCGGCGGACCACCGCGGCGGATCGAACCACTCCGGGGGAGGCGGGACAAACGGGGGCGCGCGTCGAGCATCCGGGGGCGCGTGCCAGAAGGACTCGCCCCGAGCACGCAGCTCACGCGGACGGCCGACGAGGAGGGTCGGGCCGACGGGCCCGCGCCCCGGGAGCTCGCGGACCCTGCGCGCTCCCGCGAGCCCCGCTTTCCGATTGTCCGCCTCGCCGCTTCGCGATACCGTCGGAATTCGAGGAGTACGGATGGCCGACGAAGCCGCCGAGGGAATCGCACCGACCCTGCTGCTGGCGATGCCGCAGCTGCTGGACCCGAACTTCCACCGTTCGGTCGTCCTCCTCTGCAAGCACAACGACGAGGGGGCCCTCGGCTTCGTCGTGAATCGCCCGGTCGAGACGACGCTCACCGAACTCCTGTCGCTGGACCCGCCGCCGGCCGCCGGCTGCAACCTCTCGGTCTGGCAGGGCGGCCCCGTGAGCCAGGAGCGCGGCTGGCTCCTGTGTCGCTCGGAGCTCGCGGGCGGCGAGGGCTTCGAGGTCTGCGACGGCATCTACATGTCGACCTCGCAGGCGATGCTGCGTCGCGTGCTCGACGGCAACCCGCGCGAATGCGAATCCGATCGCAGCCGCCTGCTGCTCGGTTACGCCGGGTGGGG
>JAGWVP010000379.1 GCA_018970825.1 bacterium
GGTCGCCCTGGCGGCCGGCGCGGCCGCGGAGCTGGTTGTCGATCCGGCGCGACTCGTGGCGCTCGGTGCCGATGATGTGGAGCCCACCCGCCTCGACGACCTTTTCGCGCTCCTCGGCGCAGACCTGCTCGTAGCGATGCAGCGCCTCTTCGTAGCGCCGGGCCTTCTCCTCCTGCTCGGGATCCGTCGGGGCGACCGCCCCGACTTCGCTGCGGGCGAGCCCCTCGGCGTTGCCGCCGAGCACGATGTCGGTACCGCGGCCGGCCATGTTCGTCGAGATGGTCACCGCCTCGAAACGCCCCGCCTGCGCGATGATCTCGGCTTCGCGGTCGTGGTGCTTCGCGTTCAGCACGTGGTGGCGGATGCCGCGGTTCCGCAGCAGCCCCGAGAGCTTCTCGGACTTCTCGATCGAGATCGTGCCGACCAGCACCGGCTGTCCCCGTCCGTGGCACTCCTCGATGTCCTCGATCACGGCGTCGAACTTTTCCCGCTCGGTCTTGTAGACGACGTCGGGAAGGTCTTCGCGGACCATGTCCCGGTTCGTCGGGATCACCATGACGTCGAGGTCGTAGATGCTCTTGAACTCGACCGACTCGGTGTCCGCCGTGCCGGTCATGCCGGAGAGCTTCTTGTACATGCGGAAGTAGTTCTGGAAGGTCACCGTCGCGAGCGTCTGGTTCTCGTTCTGGACCTTGAGACCTTCCTTCGCCTCGACCGCCTGGTGGAGCCCGTCGGACCAGCGGCGCCCCGGCATCATGCGCCCGGTGAACTCGTCGACGATGATCACCTCGCCGTCCTTCACCACGTAGTCGATGTCGCGCTTGAAGAGCGCGTGGGCCCGCAGCCCCTGGTTCACGTGGTGGAGGGTGTCGATCTGGCCCGGGTCGTAGAGGTTGTCGACGCCGAGCAGCTCCTCGCAGCGCGCGACGCCCTGCTCGGTCAGGATGACCGAGCGGACCTTCTCGTCGACCGCGTAGTCGCCGTCTTCCTCCTCGCCCTTCTCGACCTTCCGCCCCTGCCGGAGCCGGGGGATGATCCGGTCGATGATCCGGTACTTCTCGGTCGACTCCTCGGCCGGGCCGGAGATGATGAGGGGCGTTCGGGCCTCGTCGACCAGGATCGAGTCGACCTCGTCGACGATCGCGTAGTTCAGTCCGCGCTGGACCCGCGAGTCGAGGAAGTTGCCCTGCGCGTCGCGCTCGAAGGGTACCCACATGTTGTCGCGCAGGTAGTCGAAGCCGAACTCGTTGTTCTGGCCGTAGGTGATGTCGGCCGCGTAGGCGCGCTTGCGGGTGAGCGGGTCGATCCCGTGGAGGACGACGCCGACGTCGAGGCCGAGGAACCGGTAGAGCCGGCCCATCCACTCCGAGTCGCGCCGGGCGAGGTAGTCGTTCACCGTGACGACGTGGACGCCGAGCCCGGGCAGCGCGTTCAGGTAGGCGGGCAGCGTCGCCACCAGCGTCTTGCCCTCGCCGGTGCGCATCTCGGCGATCTTGCCGCTGTCGAGCACCATGCCGCCGATCAGCTGCACGTCGAAGGGCCGCATGCCGAGCACGCGGCGCGAGGCCTCGCGGGCGGTCGCGAAGGCGGGAACCAGGAGGTCGGGGAGCTCCGCGCCCTGGTCGAGCTGCTCGCGAAACGCGACCGTCTGGTGCCGGAGCTCCTCGTCCGAGAGCGCCTGGATCCGGGGCTCGAGGGCGTTGATCTCGGCGACGAGCGGCCGGAGCTTCTTCAGCTCGCGGTCGTTCTTGGTTCCGAAGACCTTCCTGACGAGGGCACCCAGCATGGCGGAACAGCGCTTTCCTTGGATCGGTTCGGGAGCACGGCGGCCCGCGGTCGTCCCGCGGGGTCGCCGACGCGACCGGTGCTCCCCTTCCGCCCGTACAGGACCGGGGGATCCATCTCAAAAAGACCCCGAGGTGCCGACGGGGCTCCCGCGGCGGCAGCGAGCGGTCAGGAACGCCGACGGCGGCTCGCCGGCGCGGCCTCTCCCCGCAGGACCACGCGAACCGCCGACCCGACGCTCGCTCCGTAGAACCTCTCCCCGAGCCGCGCGAAGCGTTCGGCCGCGTCGGTGACGAAGAAACTCGCCGAGCCCGGGCCGCGTGCACGAAGGCCACCGCCGCCGCGGAGAAGGCGGCGCACTTCGACTGCGGTCTCCTCCGCCGAGTCGACGATCTCGACGTCTGGGCCCATGTAGGCCTCGATCGCCGTGCGCAGGAGCGGGTAGTGGGTGCAGCCGAGGATCAGCGTGTCGATGCCGCTTCGCCGGAGGCTCGCGAGATACAGCGCCACGGTCCGCCGGGCCACCTCGTTGTCGGTCCAGCCTTCCTCGGCGAGCGGAACGAAGATCGGGCAGGCCCGCGTGAAGATCTCGACGTTCGGCTCGATGTCGCGGAGAGCCCTCGCGTAGGCCCCGCTGGCGATGGTCGCTTCCGTGCCGATGACCCCGATGCGTCCGCGACGGGTGGCCCGGACCGCGGCACGCGCCCCGGGCTCGATCACCCCGACGACCGGCACCGGGTAGCGTGCCCGCAGGAGGTCCAGGGCCACCGCGGAGGTCGTGTTGCAAGCCACGACCATGATCTTCACACCGCGGTCGGCGAAGAAGTCGCCGGTCTCGATCGCGTACCCGGTGACCGTCGCAGGAGACTTCGAACCGTAGGGGACCCGCGCCGTGTCGCCCAGGTAGAGGAGAGTCTCCTTCGGCAGTCGGGCCGAGAGGGCCTTCAGGACGGTGAGCCCGCCGACGCCGGAGTCGAAGACTCCGACCGGGCGATCGGTGACCGGGATCCCCGAGGGCACCGGGGACTTCCTGCGTCCCGCCATGGTGGAGGACCGGGGCAAACCCACCTCGACCCGCTACCGGACCGAAAGCCCCGGGCCAAGCCGGGGGGGGCCGGAGGGTGCGAAGCCCTCTGGACGTACCCGACCAGTCTCGTGGTATAAGGCCGGGCGCATGCCGGGCGGCGCTCCTGCTCCCGACGAGACGAGGAGTCGAACACGTGAGAACCACGACGCAACTCAAGAACCTGATCATCCCCACCGGACTCGCGCTCTCGATCGCCGCCCTGCCGGCGAGAGCGCTCGCGGCGATCTCCCTCGTGCAGGAGATCGGCACGGCTTCGTCGTGGGGCGCATACCCGCCGCCGCCGCCGAACGCCTTTCCCGACGGGCAGTTGTGGATCGAGGTTGCCACGCCCGTTCTGGCGGGGAACCGCGTCGTCGTCTCCTTCTCGATGGACCCTGTGCCCGGGTTCGTGACCTGCACCGATGGACAGGACAACACGTACACCGTCGACGCCGACGTGACGACGGGCAGCGGGTCGACCGGAGTCCGGACCGTCGTGTTCTCCGGCTACGTCAAGACGGGACTGCCGGTCGCGGACAAGGTCCTCGTGATCCACCCCGCGGCGGCCATCTCGCGGGCCATGACCGCATCCGAGTTCACCGGCCTGAGCGGTCTCGCGTTCGCCTACGACCAGACGGCCACCGCGACGGGCGCGTCGGCGCCGATGACGGCCGGCCCCGTGACCACCACGCGGAACTACGAACTCGTGGTCGGGGCATTCGGCACCGAGGGCGTGCGCAACTTCACTCCGGGCGGCGGCTTTTTGGACATGGGCTCCGCCGCGACCGGCGCGACACCCGATGACGCCAACGTGTCGGTGTTCTCCGAGTACCAGGTCAACTCGGCGATCGGATCCTTTGCCGCCGATGCAACCCTCGACCTGTCCGGCAGCTGGGCTGGAGCCGTGGTGACCTATGCCGACGTCTGCAGCAACCTGGTCCTCGCCCCCGGCACGACGTGCGATCCGGACGCCAACGACGGG
>JAGWVP010000380.1 GCA_018970825.1 bacterium
GCCCGCGCGAGCCGCGCGACCTCGTTGCCGATCGCGCCCACGCCGACCACGACCATGGTCCGGTCGCGCAGGTCCTCGGGCAGCATGCGTTGAGGCTGCCACGCGCGGCGGCGCGCGGCCTCGGCCCAGGCGGGGAAACCGCGCGCGAGCCAGAGCACGCCCGCGATCGCCGCCTGCGCGATCGGCTCGGCCGTCGCGCTCGACGAGGTCGTGAGCCGAACGCCGCGGTCGAGCAGCATGCCGAAGACCGGGTGGTCGGTGCCGGCGTTGGGCAGGTGCATCCAGGCGAGACCGGGCGCACGCAGCGCGCTGCCGAAGAAACGCCGGGCGAACACCGGGTCGGAGTCCCAGGTCCCGGTGAAGCAGGCGAGCTCGACGCGCCCGAGCTCCTCCTCGGAGAGCCACTCGTCGGGATCCGCGGGAAGGAGCATCGGCACGAGGTCGCGCCCGTGGCGCCGACCGATCTCGTGCATGCGCCCGCCGTGCCGCTCAGCGAACCCCACGTCGGTCAGGACGGCTCCCACGGCGCTCCTGCTAGCAGGCCCCGGGGTCGAGCGCGCCCTGCAGTCGCACCTGCCGCACGCCGACGAGCGCCGCGAGGTCCGATCGCGCGACGAGGTCGCGCGGCTCGGCCGGACCGCGTTCGTCCGCCGGGACGAGCCCGAGCATCCGTGCGAGACGGCCCACCACTTCCGGTCCGCACTCGCCGGCGGTGCGACGGTCGCGCAGCGGCACGCCGCGGGCCCGCTTGGCGAGACGCTCTCCGTCGACGCCGACGACGAGAGGCGCGTGCGCGATGGCCGGCGGCTCGGCACCGAGCAGCCGGGCGAGCAGCGCCTGCCGCGGCGAGGAGAGGAGCAGGTCGGCGCCGCGCACGACTTCCTCGATGCCCATCGCGAGGTCGTCGACCACGACCGCGAACTGGTAGGCGAAGACGCCGTCGCCCCGGCGGAGCACGAAGTCGCCCACGTCTCGCGCGACGTCCTGGCGGACCTCGCCCTGCCAGCGATCGCGCACGACCACCTCGCCCGGGGGCACGGCGAGGCGCACCGCGGGCGCCCTGCGGAACTCGCGCGGCGAGTGGCCGGAGGCGCGGCAGGTGCCCGGGTACGGCAGGCCCTCGTCGCCCGCGTGCGGCGCACTCGCGACCCGCGCGATCTCGGCGCGCGAACAGTCGCACAGGTAGGTGAGACCTCTCGCGCGCAGGCGTTCGAGCGCGGCTTCGTAGGACGCGAGCCTCTCCGACTGGCGGTAGGGGCCGCACGGGCCGCCCCGGTCCGGACCCTCGTCCCAGTCGAGCCCGAGCCAGCGCAGCTCGTCGAGCTGCTCCACCTCGCACCCGGACACCACGCGCGGTCCGTCGATGTCCTCCACCCGCAGCACGAACGGCGCGCCGGCGGACCGCGCCGCGAGCCACGCGACGAGCGCCGTCGCGGCGGAGCCGAGGTGCAGGTCGCCGGTCGGCGAGGGGGCGAATCGTCCGCGATGTCCGTGGGTCATGGTCGCCTCGGCGTCGCCCGGGGACCGGCCCTCCGCGTCGCGACGGCGGTCGCGGGGAGCCCTCCCGGAGGACGCGCCGGAGATTCCTCGACGTCGCCCCGCCGGGCAAGCGGACGCGTCGTGCAGCCGCCGGACGGGGTCGCTAGCGTCTCCCGGGCGGATCGCCCCTTCGCGGGAGACGACCGCGTTCCCGGACGGACGCCCGATGCTCGACGAGAGACGACGCGCGAAGCTGCGCAGCAGCAAGCCCTGGCTGTTCGCGAAGGGCCTCGTCCAACCCCACGTCGTCATCCTGTCGCACTATCGCAGCGGCTTCCAATGGTTCCGACAGGTGTGCCGCGCGAACCTCGAGCGCCACGCCGTGATGCCGCCGCAGTCGCGCTTCCAGCACTACCCGGTGGAGCGCATGCCGCCGGGACGACCGCTGCGTCGCAACGCGCTGCTCCTCGTGCGCGACGGGCGCGACGTGATGGTCTCGCTCTACCTCTCGTCGACCCGCGACGGTCCCGACGGCACGCGGCGCTGGGAGGGCAGCGGGCTCCCGGTCACCTTCTCCGAGTTCCTGCGGCTCGACTTCATGCGGGTGCGCGACTGGCGGGGGAACGTCGTCGAGGAGCGCAACCCCGCCGACTTCTGGTCGCGCTTCAACCGCGACTGGCTCGACCACGCGGACGTGGTCGCGACGGTGCGCTACGAGGACCTGCTCGAGGAGCAGGCTCGCGAGATCGAGCGCGTGCGGCTCGCGCTCGGCTACGCTCCCGTGTCGCGCCCGCCCGCGATCGTCGACCTCGACTTCGACAAGCACTCGCCGGTCGGCTCGAACATCCTGCCCGGCTACCGCCGGCGCAGCGTCGGCAACTGGCGGAAGTCCTTCGACGCGGACGACCTCGCCTGGTTCGAGCGCCACGCCGGCGAGACGATGCGTCGGCTGGGCTACGGGGAATCGAGCGAGGGCTGAACGCCGGACGGGCGCCGCGATCAGTGGACGCGGAGATCGAGGCCCGCGTCCTCGAAGCGCCCCGCCTCCTCGCGCAGGTCGGCCTTCGTGAGCGGGTGCTGGTCGAGCCAGCGGCGGTCGAAGCCGAGTTCCCAGCGCCGGCCGTGGACCTCGACCCTCGGGACCGGGACGCGAGACTGGCTGCGGCTTCGATTCAGGCAGACGGCGAGCCGGAGCGCGAGGCAGAGACGGAGCGCGCGCTCCTTTCGCTCGGTCGGCAGTTCGTCGAAGGCCGCCGTCGGCAGGCGGCGGCGGTGCCCGAGGATGATCGCGGCCAGCTCCTGCTGGTCGTCGCGGGAGAAGCCGGGCATGTCGGCATGCGTGACCAGGTAGGCGCTGTGCTTGTGGTAGCCCGCGTAAGCGACCGAGAGTCCGATCTCGTGGAGTCTCGCGGCCCACGACAGGGTGCGACGCGACTCCTCGGCCTCGGGGCCGAGTTCTCCGTGCTCGGTCTGAGCGAAGAGCCGAGCGGCGACCTGATCGACCCGCGCCGCCTGCTCGAGGTCGACGTGATGCTGCTCGGCGAGTCGCTCGATCGTCTGGTCGCGAACGTCCTCGTGCCGGAAGCGACCGACGAGCTCGTAGAGAAGTCCCTCGCGCAGCGCGCCGTTCGAGACCTGCATGCGCGTGATGCGGAGCCCTTCGAAGATCGCGGAGAGGATCGCGAGTCCGCCCGGCAGGACGGCGAGGCGATCCGGCTCGAGCGCGCGCAGGCGGAGCTCGTCGAGCCGCCCCGCGGCGACCAGCTCGCGACGCAGGCGCGCGAGGCCCTTGGCCGTGATGCCGTCGTTCGAGAAGCCGTTCGCACGCAGGATCGACTCGATGTGCAGCGCGGTGCCGGAGGAGCCGATGCACTGCTTCCACCCGAGCTCGCGGTAGCGGCGCTGGATCGGCTGCAGCTCGATTCCCGCCGCGATCTCCGCCTCGCGCATCGACTTTTCGCGGATCCGCCCCTCCGGGAAGAAGCGCATGCTCCAGGCCACGCAGCCCATGTAGAGGCTGTCGGCTTCGACCGGGTCGAAGCGCTCGCCGATGATGCACTCGGTGCTGCCGCCGCCGATGTCGACGACCAGCCGTCGGCCGCCGGCGTCCGGGAGGTCGTGCGCGACGCCGAGGTAGATGAGACGCGCTTCCTCGCGGCCCGCGAGCACCTCGATGTCGTGCCCGAGCGCGCGCTCCGCCTGCTGCAGGAAGGGACGCATCTTGCGCGCCTGGCGGAAGGTGTTCGTTCCCACCGCGAGCACGCTCGACGCCGGCATGCCGTGCAGGCGCTGGCCGAATCTCTTCAGGCAGGCGATCGCCCGGGTCTTCGCCTCGGGCCTGAGCT
>JAGWVP010000381.1 GCA_018970825.1 bacterium
TTCGTCGGACTCGCGCAGCTTCGCTAGCACCGACAGGTCCTCGATCGTCGTCGTGTCGCCGATGCTCTCGCGACCCGCCGCGATGTCGCGCAGGAGCCGTCGCATGATCTTGCCGCTGCGGGTCTTGGGCAGCGCATCGGTGAAGCGGATGTCGTCGGGCTTGGCGAAGGCGCCGATCTCCTTCGCGACGTGGTCGCGAAGCTCGGCCTTGAGCGAATCGGCAGCCTCGTAGCCGCCCTCGAGCGTGACGAACGCGGCGAGAGCCTGGCCCTTCACCGCGTCGGGACGGTCGACGACGGCCGCCTCCGCGACCGAAGCGTGCGAGACGAGCGCGCTCTCCACTTCCATCGTGCCGAGGCGGTGCCCCGCCACGTTCACGACGTCGTCGATGCGGCCCATGACCCAGAAGTAGCCGTCGTCGTCGCGCCGGGCGCCGTCGCCGGTGAAGTAGTTGCCGGGGATGTCGCTCCAGTACTGCTTCTCGAAGCGCTCCGGATCGCCCCAGATGCCGCGCAGCATGCCCGGCCACGGCTTGCGCACGACGAGCAGCCCGCCCTGGTTGCGCGGCACGGGCTTGCCCTCGCGGTCGACGACCTCCGGGGCGATGCCGGGGAGCGGCAACGTGCCCGATCCGGGCTTGGTCGGCGTGGCACCCGGGAGCGGCGAGATCATGATGCCGCCGGTCTCGGTCTGCCACCAGGTGTCGACGATCGGGCAGCGACCGCGCCCGATCTTTTCATGGTACCACATCCACGCCTCGGGATTGATCGGCTCGCCGACGGTCCCGAGCAGGCGCAGGGCCGAGAGGTCGTGCTTCGCCGGCCACTCCTCGCCCCACTTCACGACCGAGCGGATGAGCGTCGGCGCCGTGTAGAGGATGGTCACGCCCCAGCGCTCGCAGATGTCCCAGATCCGGTCGGGCTTCGGGTGGTTCGGCGCGCCCTCGAACATGAGGCTCGTCGCGCCGTTCGCGAGCGGACCGTAGACGACGTAGCTGTGCCCGGTGACCCAGCCGATGTCGGCGGTGCACCAGTAGGTGTCGGTGTCCTTCAGGTCGAAGACGAGCCGCGTCGAGTAGGCCGCGTGCGTGAGGTAGCCGCCGGTCGTGTGCACGACGCCCTTGGGCTTCCCGGTCGTGCCGCTCGTGTAGAGGATGAAGAGCGGGTGCTCGGAGTCGAGGTGCTCCGCCGGGCAGTGCGCGGACGCCCGGTCCATCGCCTCGTGCCACCAGACGTCGCGGCCCTGGACCATCGGGACCTTCTCGCCGGTGCGCCGGACGACGAGCACCGTGCGGACCGACGGGCAATGCTCGACGGCGGCGTCGACGCTCGCCTTGAGCGGCACGATCGCGCCCCGCCGCCAGCCGCCGTCGGCGGTGACGATGAGCTTCGCCTGCGCGTCGTTCATGCGGTCGCGGACCGCCTCCGCCGAGAAGCCGCCGAAGACGATCGAGTGGGTCGCCCCGATGCGGGCGCACGCGAGCATCGCGATCGCGAGTTCGGGGACGAGAGGCATGTAGAGCCCGACCCGGTCGCCGGCCTGCACGCCGTGCGCCTTCAGGACGTTGGCGGCCTTGCAGACCTCGCGGTGGAGCTCCTGGTAGGTGAGCGTCCGCGTGTCGCCCGGCTCGCCTTCCCAGATCAGCGCCGCCTTGTTGCGGCGCCAGGTGGAGAGGTGGCGGTCGAGGCAGTTCCAGGAGACGTTGAGCTTGCCGCCGACGAACCACTTCGCGAACGGCGGCGTCCACTCCAGCACCTTCGACCACGGGTGGAACCAGTCGAGGTGTTCCTTCGCGACCCCGGCCCAGAAACCCTCGGGATCCCGCTCGGCCCGGTCGAACATCTCCTGGTAGGCGGCGAACGAAGGCACGTGGGCGTCCTTCGCGAATTCGCCCGGCGGGTCGAACTTCCGGCGCTCCTGGAGGACGGACTCGATCAGATCCTTGCTGTCGCTCATGGAACTCGTCTCCGCGACCCGCGCGCCCTCGGGGCCGGTCCCGAAAGGGGGCCAGGCGGCGGCGGGATGTCGAGGGCTGGACGTTCCCCCACGGACCGGGGAGGGTCAAGCGGGGCCGGGGAACGAAGTCGGAGGCTTCGGTCGGTCGAAGCCGAGCGATCAGCCGCGTTCGCCGACGGGGCGCCCCGCCGCCGTGGCGGACAGGAGTGCCGCGAAGCCCGACGACGCGACCGCCGTCGCGGGCGCCGAAGGCGAGAAGCCGAGCAGGTCGCGCAGCGGATCGAGAGCCTCCTGCAGACGCGGGTCGACGTCCGGTTGCGCCCAGATGCGCCACCACAGGACGTCCTGTGCCTCGAGCGGGGGCGGCTGGCCCCCGGCGAGCGCTCGCGATCGAACCCCGGACGCGACGCGACGCACGTCCTCGCGCACGTCCTCCATGTCGGCTGCGGACAGCCAGCCGGACGACCGCACGCGCCGGATTCGATCCTCGATCCGCAGCAGTCCGTCGCGGAGCCGGTCCTCGGCGAGTCCCGCGCGCTCCCGCGAGCTCGCGAGCCCGAGGACCAGGTCGACCACCGCGGGGCGGGGCTCGCCCACGATCGTCGCCTCGTGGGCGATCGCGCGCGCGAGGGGAACGAATTCGCCCAGCCGTGACGCCACGGAGCGGCCGAGTTCGTCGGCGACCGCCGGAAAGAAGGCGGAGCGGCTCGCCAGCCCGAGCACGTCGAGGCCGAAGACCTCGGGTCCGAGCCTGCGCACGATCTCCGCGACGACCGTTCCGTGGGCTCCCCGGTCGTGGGCCTCCGAGAGCGCCGCGACGAGCGGGTCGGCCGCCCGGCGCGCCTCCTCGGGCGAATCCACGGGCGCCGCCGCGCACACCACGTCGAATCCCCCGTGCCGCGCGGAGGCGACGGTGAACGACGCCCGCTCGAGCGTGCGCTCGTCGACCACCGTCGCGAGTCCGAGCAGGATCCCCGCCGCCCCGAGCGAGAGCCGCGGGCCGTTCGACTCCTCCTCGGGGACGAGCGGCGACGTCTCGCGCTCGAGCCACGGCTCGATCTCGATGCGGATCGGTGGGTCGGCGACCACGCCGTCGCGGACGCCGACGAGCCGCTCGACCGTCCCCGCCGCCGCGAGCCGGCGGCTCGACACGGCCTCCGGGGCGACCACCTGCCGGTACCAGTCGGCCGCGGTGCCGACCTCGGGCCGGTTGCTCCGGGCCGCCGAGAGCGCGTCGAGGAAGGCGGGCGGCGGATCGAAGCCGAGCCGCGCGCCGAGATCGATCGCGCGCGCCGCGTAGCGGAGCACCTGCGTCGTCTCGATTCCGCTCGGCTCGTCGAAGAACCAGCCGCAGCTCGTGAACATGAAGAGCCGCGCGCGCTGCATCTCGAGCAGGACCGCGAGCCGCCCCGCCTCCGGGCGGGAAAGCGGGCGCGTCGCGTGGCTCTCGAGGAAGGGCACGAGCGCCGCCCGCGCGGGGTCGACGAGCACCCGGCCGAAGTCGTCGCGCATCTCCCACGGCTCGCGCACGAGTGCTCCCGCCTCGGACTCGAACCAGGGATCGATCGCCTCGGCGAGCGCATCGAACGCCTGCCGCAGGCCGCTGCGCCACTGCTGGTTCCAGCCGGGCACGGCCGCGGCCCGGCAGCCGCAGTCCGAGCGCCATCGCTCCACCCCGTGCGCGCAGCTCCACGCCGTCCTCTCGACGATCTCGACCTCCTCGGTCGGCGGGCACTCGGCGAGGAAGGCCGCGTAGCTCGAAAGCCGCACGCCCGAGTCGGCGAGGCGGTCGAGGGCGACCGAGAGCGCCATGTCGCCGAAGCGGTGGTGGTGACCGTACGACTCCCCGTCGGTCGCGAG
>JAGWVP010000382.1 GCA_018970825.1 bacterium
GCGTCGACGAGGCGCCCGGTGAAGAGCAGGTCGCAGGCGTGGTGCATGCCGACGAGCCGCGGCAGGAGCCACGAGCTCCCGTGCTCCGCGACCAGTCCGCGGCGCGCGAACACGGTCCCGAAGCGCGCGCGGTCCGACGCGATCCGCAGGTCGTAGTAGAGCATGTAGGAGAATCCGAGGCCGGCGGCGACGCCGTTCACCGCCGCGATCACCGGCTTCTCGAGCGCGAGCGGGAAGGAGTAGGGGCCCTGCAGCGCCTTCGGAAGAGAGGTCGAGAGGGGCGCGGGCTCGCCGAGGTCGGAGAACGACGCGTCGAGCGAGCCGCCGCCCTGCAGCCCCTGCAGCATGTCGAAGTCGGCGCCCGAGCAATATCCCTTGCCGGCGCCGGTGACGACGATCGCGCGGGCCTCGGGCTCGGCGTTCGCGCGGCGCATCGCGTGTTCGACCTCGGCGCCCATCCGCAGGGTCCAGGCGTTCAGCCGTTCGGGCCGGTTCAGCGTGATCTCGGCGACCCCGTCGGTCACCCCGTAGAGAATCTCCTGGTAGGCCATGGTCGCTCCCGTCGCCTCGGCCCGCGATCCCGGGGCGGGCCGCCCCCGGCGGCCGCGAGCCGCCCCGCCTCCACTAGCCGTCTTTGCGGATCGGAGCGAGGGGGATAGGCTTCGAGGTGGGAAGGGACGGCGAGTCCCGCCCGTCGATCACGAGGGGGCGAGTCATGGAGACGAAACGTTCGAGTCGGCTCGCGGGGCTTTCGGTCATGACGGCGGCCCTGTCCACCGCCCTCGCCGGCCTGCTCGGGGTGTCCCCCGCGGCCGCGCAGCCCGGCACCTGGAGCAACGACACGCAATGGCCGGTTGCGCGCACCGGTCCGAACGACCTGAACCCGGGCGTCGATCGACCGGGTACGCTGCGCATCATGCGCTTCAATTTCGACGGCACGCCGATGACCCAGGACAAGGGCAACGTGATCGGCTGGGCCGCACAGGCCGCGAAGGGCGACTACGTGCAGAACCCCGACAAGCCGACCGAGCAGGACACGCTCGAGCTCATGGACAAGGCCGGCACCGAGATCGGCGAGTAGGGGACGCGACCGCCCGCCCCCGGCGAGCCGGCGGCGATTCCGGGCGCGCAGCACGGGCCGTCGACGAGACTCGTCCCGCCGATCAGTGGAACAGGCGGGTCGTCTCGAAGAAGACGAACTGCTCCTCCTCGCAGGAGGGGCAGACCAGCCGGGCGACCCGGAACCGCCGACCGTCGACCTCGCGACTGCCTTCGCCGGCGAGCGTCGGCCGCCCGCCGCACGGACAGGCGCGCAGCGCGATCGCCGCGTCCATCTCGCCGAAGTCGTCGACGGCGAGCGCGGTCTCGGGTGCGGAGCCCGGGAGATCGCGGATCTCCCGACGGATCCGCGCCGTGCGCGCACGACGCAACCCGCTCGCGACCAGCGCCGCGACGAGCGCCGCGAGGAGTGCCAGCCCGAGCGGGCTCACGACTTCGCCCCGCCCCGGCCCGCGACGTCCCGTGCCGGTTGTGATACCCGGGGCCCATGTCCGAACGGCATCCGACCCTCGAGGAGATCCTGCCCTACTTCTACCGCCGCCACCCGTGGCACGGCGTGCCGCTCGGTGCCGACGCGCCCGCGAAGGTGACGGCCTTCGTCGAGATCGTGCCGACCGACACGGTCAAGTACGAGCTCGACAAGGCGACCGGCCTGCTCAAGATCGATCGCCCGCAGAAGTTCTCGAACGTCTACCCGACGCTCTACGGCTTCCTGCCGCAGACCTACTGCGGCGACGAGACCGGACGCTTCTGCACCGAGCGGACCGGCCGCCCCGGCATCAAGGGCGACGGCGACCCCCTCGACGTGTGCATCCTCTGCGAGCGCGACATTTCCCACGGCGACATCCTGGTCCAGGCGATCCCGATCGGCGGACTCCGCATGATCGACCACGACCAGGCCGACGACAAGATCATCGCCGTCCTCGAGGGCGATGCCGTCTACGGGCGCTGGCGGGAGATCTCGGACAGCCCCCCGGAACTCGTCGAGCGCCTGCGCCACTACTTCCTCACCTACAAGCAGACCCCGGGCAGCGGGCCCTCGAAGGTCGAGATCACCCACGTCTACGGGCGCGAGGAGGCGCTCGAGGTGATCCGGCGCACGCAGGCCGACTACGAGCGCGACTACGGCCACCTGAGGCGCGCGCTCTCCGAGGTCTCGAGCCGCATCCGCGACTGACGCCCGCCCGAGGGAGACGCTCCGGGAGGGACCCGTCCCCGCCGCGGGGAGCGATGCCCCGCGGCGCCCCGCTCGGTCCCTCTCCCGCCCGCCCGGCCTCTGGCGTGGATCCGGGAGGCCTGCCATAAGTCGTCGGAGAAAACTTCCGTTCGGGCCGACCGGCCGGAGCCGACGAAGGGGAAACGATGTCCACGAGCGAGCGTTACGCGATCCAGCCGACCGAGCGGGAGTGGAAGGTCGACGAGAGCTTCCAGACCGTCTTCGAGTGGGAGTACGAGGACGCGAGGACCGCGCTGAAGACGCTCTACGAGAAGGGCAAGCGCAACCAGTGGGACGCCGACGTCCGGATCGACTGGTCGCAGGATCTCGACCCGGAGAACCCGCAGGGGCTCCCCGACGAGACGATCTCGATCTTCGGCTCGCCGATCTGGAACAAGCTCACCCGGGAAGAGCGCGCGACGGTGCGCCACCACTCGCAGGCCTGGCAGATCTCGCAGTTCCTCCACGGCGAACAGGGGGCGCTCATCTGCACGGCGAAGATCGTGCAGCAGGTGCCCTCGATGGACGCGAAGTACTACGCCGCGACCCAGGTCGTCGACGAGGCTCGCCACGTCGAGTGCTTCTCGCGGCTGCTGCACGAGAAGCTCGAGCTCGCCTACCCGATCACGCCGACGTTGAAGCGCCTGCTCGACAACATCCTCGCCGACACCCGCTGGGACATGACCTACCTCGGCATGCAGGTGCTGATCGAGGGGCTCGCGCTGGCCGCGTTCGCCGGCGTCCGCGACATGGCGCAGAACCCGCTCGCGGCCGCGGTGAACGCCTACGTGATGCAGGACGAGGCCCGCCACGTCGCCTTCGGGCGTCTCGCGCTGCGCGACTACTACCCGCGACTCACCCAGGCCGAGCGCGACGAACGCGAGGAATTCGTGGTCGAGGCCTGCTACCTGATGCGCGACCGGTTCCGTTCCGAGGAGATGTGGGAGCGCGTCGGCCTGCCGACCGACGAGTGCCTCGCGTACATCGACGACTCGCCGGGCATGCGGGAGTTCCGCGGTCGGCTGTTCTCTCGCATCGTGCCGACGATCAAGGCGATCGGGCTCTGGGGGCCGAGGGTGCGCCGTGCCTACGAGGACATGGGCATCCTGGGCTACGCCGAGATCGACACGGATGCGCTCATGCGCGACGACGAGCGGGTGGCCGCCGAGTTCGACGCGCGTCGCTCGCACTGAGGCGGCGTCCGCGATCCCGCCCGGGGGCCGGGGCGCCCGCCGCTCGGGCGGCGTCCGCACCCCCGGCGTCCGCGAGGTCTCCCGCGCGGGCGCTCGACCGCACCGCCGCGTTCGCGATCGAGCGCAGCCGCTTCGCGCGGGAGCCGATGCACACGGCATGAGCCGAGCGCGGCCGAGCCGGGTTGTCAGGACGCCCGCCATCCCGCATGGTCCCTGCATGCAGGAGCAGGTGGACGAGCTCATCCGGATCCTCGACCTCGAGGAGCTCGACGTGAACATCTTCCGCGGCCGCAGCCCGGCCGAGCGCCGGATCCGGGTGTTCGGCGGGCAGGTCGCGGGGCAGG
>JAGWVP010000383.1 GCA_018970825.1 bacterium
TCGGTCTCGCCGAGCGCCCCCTGGGTCCAGGACTCGAGGTCGGCCGCGTCCTCGAACCCGGAGCGCGAGGCGAACTCGAGGATCCTGCGTGCGTTGGCGACGGCGAGCGGCGGTCGCTCGGCCATGCGCCGGGCGAGCTCGATCGCGCGCTGCAGGTCGGCGCCCTCGGCGACCACCTCCTCGCAGAGCCCGATCCGACCCGCCTCGTCGGCGTCGACCGGGTCGCCGGTCAGGACGAGGCGCTTGGCCTGCCCGATGCCGACCCGCCGGACGAGAAGCCAGCTGGTGCCGCAGTCGGTGACGAAGCCGATCCGCACGAAGCTGAAGTGGAATCGTGCCGTCGCGCTCGCCACCACGACGTCGCACGCGAGCGCCCATGCGCAGGCCATGCCGGCGACCGGGCCGTGCACCGCGGCGATCGTCGGCTTCGGGAAGTCGAGCACGGCTCGGGTCCGCTCGATGCCGTGACGTCCGCGCTCGCGACCGACGATCGCCGTGCGACCGAGACGGTCGCCGCGTCCCATGAGTTTCAGGTCCGCGCCGGCCGAGAAGGCCTCCCCGGCTCCGGACAGGACCAGCGCGCGGACCGCGGGGTCGGCGGCGGCGGCGGCGAGCGCCTCCCCCGCCTCGTCGGTCATCTCGGGAAGAAGCGCGTTCTTCGCCTCCGGGCGGTCGAAGAGCAGGACGGCGACGCCTCCGTCCTCGACTCGGTACTGGACGTGTCGAAACTCCGGCACGGGCGGTCCGTCAGATGATCCCGAGCCCGTGCAGGCGGGCGAGTTCGGCCGGGTCGACGCCGTAGGACGACAGCACCTCGTCGGTGTGCTGCCCGAGCGTCGGTGCACCCCGGAAGACACGACCCGGGCTGCCGAGCATCTTGACCGGGCAGTTCAGGATCGGGATCTCGCCGCGCGTCGGGTGCGGCACCCGGACGAGCGTCTGGTTCACCTTCGCCTGCTCGAGCGCGAACACCTCGCGAACGGTGTTCACCTTGCAGGTCGGGATGTCGGCGGCCTCGATCCGACGGATCCAGTCCGCGAGGTCCGCCCCCGCGAAGATCCCGTTCAGGATCTCGACCAGCGCCGCCTTGTTCTTCACTCGGTCGCGCATCGCCGTGAAGCGCGGGTCGGCGAGCAGTTCCGGGTGCCCGATCGCCTCGGGCAGACGCTTCCAGAACGCATTGGTCAGGCAGGCGACGATGAACCAGCCGTCTCGCGCCTTGAAGGCCTGGTAGGGGACGATGTCGGGATGGCCGCTGCCGAAGGGATCGAAATCACGGTCCCAGACCACGCTCTTCAGGGCGACGTCCGAGAGCAGCGAGACCACGGCGTCGAGCATCGCGATCTCGATCTTCTGCCCCCGACCCGATCGTTCGCGCTCGAAGAGCGCTGCCGCGACCGCGTAGGCCGCGTAGATCCCGGTCGAGATGTCGGCGACCGGCGGAGCCGCCTTGACCGGCGGCCGGTCCTTGCTCTCCCCGGTGAGGCCCATGACGCCGCCCGTCGCCTGCAGGATCAGGTCCATCCCGGGCTTCTGGGCCATCGGTCCGGTCGTGCCGAACGCGGTGATGCCGCAATAGATGAGCCGCGGATTCGAGGCCGAGAGCGCCTCGTAGCCGATCCCCTGGCGGTCCATCACGCCCGGGCGGAAGTTCTCGAGCACGACGTCGGCGGTCTCCGCCATCCGGTGGACGAGCGCCTTCCCCTCGTCGGTGGAGATGTCGATCGTGATGCCGCGCTTGCTGCGGTTGAGCCCCCAGAAGTTCAGGCTGCCCACCTCGAAGGTCTCGTCGCCCTGCGCGTAGCGGATCGCGTCGCCGCGACCCGGCTTCTCGATCTTGATCACGTCGGCGCCGAGGTCGCCGAGCAGCGTCGTGGCCCAGGGACCCGCGGCCTGGTGACTGAAGTCGAGGACCTTGATCCCGTTCAGGGCGGGGGGCCGGGGCGGGTCGTTCGTGCTCTGCATGGTCTCCGTTTCCGTCGCGCGGGCGAGCGCCCGTCGCCTAGTCCTGGGCCGGACCGCGCCCGCGGGCGCGGCCGCCCGACGACGCGAGATCGCCGTCCCCGTCGATGTAGCCCAGATCCCCGGTGTGCAGCCAGCCATCCCGCAGGGTCTCCCGGGTGGCCGCGGGAGCTGCGAGGTAACTGCGCATGACCACCGCCCCGCGGCAGACGATCTCGCCCTTCTGGCCCGGGCGCGCGAGTCGGCCGTCGGGGTCGGCGATCCCGACGACGAGCCCGGGGTGCGGCGTGCCGAGGACGTCCGGCTTGCGGAAGGCCGCCCCCTGTCGTGCGGTCGCGATCGGACCGGTCGTCTCCACCCTCCCCCACGACTGCAGGATCTCGGCCGAGGGAAACCGGTCGGCGACCTCGCGCTTCTGCGTCAGCGAGAGCATCAGCCCCGGGTCGCGCAGGAGAACCTTGCGAACGCTCCGGATCGCCCGCTTCGACGGAAGAGCGGCCTCGGCGACGGCGGCGGCGCCCGCGGCCGAGAGCGAGAGATCGGTCACCCGGTGGGACTCGATGCGCTCGAAGAACTCGCGCGGTCCCCCGGGGCCCGGCAACACGATCGAGCCTCCGGAGACGAGCCGGGCGAGCACCTCGCCGACCAGGGTCTGCACGTCCCAGAGGGGTCCGGTCGCGAGTGCGACGTCCTCGCTCGCGTCGCCACGCGCGATTCCCGTCCGAAGGGCGCTCGAGACCACGTTGGCATGCGTCAGGAGGGCCGCGCGCGCCCGCGACTGCGGCTCCGGGAGATAGGCGTGGAAGGCGACCTCGTTGACGGCCGAACTGCCCGCGTCGTCGCGGGCGCCCCTGCGTGCGCGGCGCGCCGCGAGATCCACCACGCGGGTCCCGGACCCACGGCCCGCCGGCCGCCCGGGTCGGCCGCCGTCGACGAGCCGCAGCCCTCGGGACACGAGCAGCAGGGCCCGGCTGCCGGCCGCCCGCAGGGCCTCGGACACCGCCGACACGTGCTCCTCGTGTGCGACGACGCCTGCGACGCCGGAGGTCTCCAGTCTTGCGGCGAGAGCCGCCGTCGAGGAAGCCGCGTCGAGCGGAACGGCGGTCGATCCGTGCCGCCACGCGGCGAGGACGGTCGCGACGAGTCCGGGGGTGTCGGACATGACCTGCGCGATCGCGCCGCCCCGCGCCAGTGCTCCCTCGAGCGCTTCGGCCCGCGACTCGACGTGTCCCGCGAAGCGGCCGAGCAGGATCGTCCGATCGCGCCAGCCGAGGGCCGCCCGGTGCGGCTCGCGGCGCGCCCGCCCGACGATGATCTCCTCCGCCGTGGCGAACGCCGATGGTCTCTGCGGCCCGGTCCCCATGCGCGTTCAACCGGGCCGGGACGCTTCACGGCAGGTGCGCGGAGATCCGGCAGACGACCTGCTTCTCGCGGGAGCCACACGGATCGGCTATCGCCCGCGCGCCGACTCCGTCAAACGCCCGCGAAGGCGGCCGCCCGTTGCCCGTCGACGTAGGCCGAGTCGATGCGGTCCTTGAGCCATCCCCAGGCACGGCCCGACGACGCGAGTCGCCCCCGGAGAGCGATCGCGCGGCCGTCTCCGATCGCAAGCAGCGAGAGCGCGGCCTCGCGCGGCCGAAAGGCACGGAGGCGCCCCGCCTCTCCCGCCGCGACCCGCAGGTTCGCGGCGAGCACGGGGCCCTGGCGGACGGCGTGAACCCCCGCACGGGGAAGCGCCGGGCCTTCGGCGAACGAGGCACAGTCGCCCGCGGCCGAGACCCGGACGTCGGTCGTGCTGCGGAGCCAGCGGTCGACCGGCAGAAAGCCCTCGCGATCGAGGGCGAG
>JAGWVP010000384.1 GCA_018970825.1 bacterium
TCCTACTACCGCAACGCCGAACAGCACGGCGCGAATCTCTTGTTCCGGCTGCTCAAGCACCTCCCGGAGCCGGACGCGCAGATCCAGCTCTCGCAGCACCTCGCCGACGAGACCCGGCACGCCTGGCTGTGGACCGACCGCATCGTGCGCGCTGGATACAAGCCGCTCGTCGTCTGCGACGGCTACCAGGTCCGCATGGGCCGGGCCTGCGGAATGCCCCGGGACGTGATCGACCTGATGGCCCTCACGGTGGTCGTCGAGCAGCGGGCGCTGCGCCGCTACCAGCAGCACCTGCGGCGGCCCGGCGTCGACCCGGACACCGAGCAGGTGCTGCGCGCCGTGAGTTCCGACGAAGCCTGGCACATCGACTGGATTCGCAAGTACGGGCGCCAGCTCGCGGCGGAGCGCGGCCAGTCGGGACGATTCGACGAGGCGATCGCCCGCTATCGCAAGGCGGACGCCGAGGTGGTGGCCCTGCTCGAGTCGGCCGAGAGCGAGGCGCTCGGCGGCGAGCTCGGCCTCGACGAGGCGAGCTGACCGGCCACGACGCCGGGCGATCCTTGCGCTTCAAGCCGCGATCCCGACCCGGGCCGCCGCGCGACGTCGACCACGACCAGGTCTTCCGCGAGGCGAGACGAGAGCAACTCGCGCGCTCGCAGGGATACCGGGAGCGGTCGCTCGCCCTGCACGGGTGGATCTGCGCGCGCTGCGCGCGCGAGTTCGAGGCGGCGACGCTGCACCTCCTCACCGTCCACCACAAGGACGGCAACCACGACCGGAATCCCCCCGACGGCAGCAACTGGGAGAACCTCTGCGTCGACTGCCACGACGCGGAGCACTCGAGCGGACTGCTCGGCGACTGGCTCGCGGGACGCGACCGTCGCGACTGAGCGCCCCCGCGGGCGCCCCGCCGCAGCGCACCGACGTGTCGCCGCGTGCAGGCGCGGGTTGGACCCGGACGGGGGCTTTCCGTAGAGGGGACGGCGGCGCGCCTCCCGCGCCGCGGAAGGAGACGCACACGTGGGTCCACTCGAGGGAATCCGGATCGTCGAAGTCGCGGGCATCGGCCCGGGACCGTTCTGCGCGATGATGCTGTCGGACATGGGCGCCGACGTCCTGCGGGTCGACCGCGCCGATCGCGTCCGGGGGGGCGGCGGCGCCTCCTTCGACCTCCTGAACCGCGGGCGACGTTCGATCGGCGTGGACCTGAAGAAGCCCGAGGGCGTGGCGCTCGTCCTCGACCTCGTCGCGAAGGCCGACGGGCTCGTCGAGGGCTTCCGCCCCGGGGTGATGGAGAAGCTCGGGCTCGGCCCCGACGCCTGCCTCGCCCGCAACCCGCGACTGGTCTACGGTCGCATGACCGGCTGGGGCCAGGACGGCCCGATGGCGAAGGCCGCGGGCCACGACATCAACTACATCGCGCTCGCGGGCGCCCTCGAGCCGATCGGCCGGGCGGGCGAGGCGCCGATGCCGCCGCTCAACCTCGTCGGAGACTTCGGCGGCGGGGGCCTCATGCTCGCCTTCGGCATGGCGTGCGCCCTGGTCGAGCGGCAGCGCTCGGGCAAGGGCCAGGTCGTCGACGCGGCGATGGTCGACGGCGCCGCGATCCTGATGACGATGTTCCACGGGTTCCGCCAGGGGGGCCTGTGGAAGGACGAGCGCGGCACGAACATGCTCGACACCGGGGCGTGGTTCTACGACGTCTACGAGTGCAAGGACGGCAAGTACGTCTCGATCGGGTCGATCGAGCCGCAGTTCTGCAAGCTGCTCCTCGAGCTCACCGGGCTCGCCGGCGGGGACATGCCCCACCAGATGGACATGGCGCAGTGGCCCGCGACCAAGGAGCGCCTCCGGAAGGTGTTCCTGCTCAAGACCCGCGACGAGTGGTGCGCGATCATGGAGGGAACCGACGTGTGCTTCGCGCCCGTGCTCTCGATGTCGGAAGCCCCCGCCCACCCGCACCTCCGCGCACGCGGGACGTTCGTCGAGCGGGACGGCTTCGTGCAGCCCGCGCCCGCCCCGCGCTTCAGCCGTACGGCGCCCGGGATCCAGGGACCGCCTGCAGTACCGGGCCAGCACACCGACGCGGCGCTCGCCGACTGGGGGGTCGGCTCGGACGCGATCGCGAAGCTGCGCGGCTCGGGCGCGATCGCCTGAGACCGCGCGCGGCCGCGGCCGGTCCCGGGGCAGGCGCGCGGCTCGACGCCGTCTACTGCACGTAGCCGAGCGCCCGCAGGCGCTCGCGGGTCGCGTCGTCCATCTGCACGTCGGCGCCCTTCTCGACCGCGGCGCCGGCTGCGACCTTCGCCATCTCCGCGAGCGAGCCGCCGAGGGCCGCGGCTCGCGACGACTCCGCGGCGGCGAGGTTCTCCTTCTCCCGTGGATCCGATGCCACGTCGTAGAGCTCCTCGGGCGCGA
The DNA here is from genome assembly GCA_018970825.1 of bacterium. Taxonomy (GTDB): domain Bacteria; phylum Desulfobacterota; class Binatia; order UBA12015; family UBA12015; genus REEB422. The sequence goes on from JAGWVP010000384.1 coordinate 2,419, forward strand.
GGCGACGAGGGTTGCCCGGGTTCGCGCGCAGGAGCTTCCAGTCTCCGACCTGCACGGCGGTGAGCACGTTGCCCTCGTGGTCCTCCTCGGCGAACAGCGGGCGGTCCGCCGCGATCGGCCTCGACAGGTCGCTGCCCTGCCACGCCGCCGGCAACGCGAGCCCGGCCAGCGTCGCGAGCGTCGGCGCCACGTCGAGCAGTCGCCCGCGCGCGCCGGCCGCGGTCGGGGCCTGCGGCACGGTCACCCCGGCGGGCCACTTCACGACGAGCGGGACGTCGATCGCCTCCTCGTAGAGAGTCGTGCCGTGCCACCAGCCGCCGTGGTCCTGGAACTCCTCGCCGTGATCGGCGACCAGCACGAGCGCGGTGCGGTCCCAGGCGCCGATCCGCTCCAGCGTCGCGACGAGCTCTCCGAAGCTCTCGTCCATGTACTTCACCTCGCCCGCGTAGAGCTCGCGCATGCGGGGTGCGAGCGCAGGCGGAGGATTCGGGTTCTCGACCCGGGCGATCGCCTCGCCGTCGTAGGGATGCCGGAAGTACGGGTCGTGCGGGTCCATGTAGTGGACCAGGAGGAAGAAGCGGTCGTCGCGATGGCGCTCGATCCACGGCAGGACGAGTCCGTTCACCGTGCGCGAGTCCTGGTAGTACTGCGAGACCACCCGCCGCTTGTCGATGGTGAAGCGGATCTTGCGCAGCAGGCTGTAGAGGACGAGCTTCGACGAGGACTCGGAGGCCCCGAAGAGGTAGTCCGGGGCGAGGTAGGTGTACTCGGCGAACCCCTGCTGGAAGCCGAAGGAGGGGGCGAGGTTCACGTTCGAGACGAATCCGGCCGTCGTGTAGCCGGCGTCGCGCAGCGCCTCCGCGATCGTCGTCACCGAGTCGGGCAACACCGCGGCCTTGCTCATGGCCATGTGCGAGGAGGCGTAGAGCGAGGTGAAGATCGTCGCGATCGACGGCTTGGTCCACGACGACTGGCCCGAGCCGCGAAACGCCGTGCCGGCCCGGGCGACCTCGTCGACGTGGGGCGAGAGACCGCGCACGTCGCCGTAGGCGCCGAGGTGGTCCGCACGCAGCGTGTCGACGATCACGAGGACCAGGTTCGGCCGGTCGCGCAGGACGGGCGGCACCTCGGTGCGCACGGTCGGCGACACGGGAGGCACGGGTGCGGTCGCGGCGGCGAAGCCCGCCCCGAGGCCCGCCGTCGCGAGCCAGAGCGCGAGCGCGCGAGCGAGCCTCGCCCACGGGGCCCGTCCCGCCGCCGCGCGGCGGCCGAGCCAGCCGCCCACGAGGGCGGTCGCGAGGACCGCGAGCGCGAACGCGGCGACGAGCACCGGAATCGGCGGGCGCCGTTCCATCCAGAGGTCGCGCTGGAGA
>JAGWVP010000385.1 GCA_018970825.1 bacterium
GTCGCGTCGCGCGGGGGCCCGCGGCGAGGCGGGCCTCACGCTGCTCGAGGTGCTCGTCGCGCTCTCGATCGCGGCGATCGTCGCGATCGCGCAGGCGGCCCCCTTCCGGCGCGCGATCGCCGCCCGCGACCGCGCGGAGGAGGCCCTCGAGCAGACCACCTCGGTCCGCATCGCGCTCGACCGGATCGCCGAGGAGCTGACCGGCGCCGTCGCGGTGAAGGGCCGGCGCTTCGGCGTCGCCGACCGCACTCTCGACCGACCCTCGAGCGAGATCCGGTTCGCGACGACCGCGGCCCACCGGCTGGGCTCCGGGCCGCGCGACCCGGTGGAGGTCGTCCGCTACCGCCTCGTGCCCGGCGCTTCGGGAACCCGGTCGGGACGACTCGTGAAGGACCAGGTCGCCTCGGTCGCGCCCGAGTCGGTCGATCCCGCGGAGGCCGTCGTGCTCGAGGGCGTCACGAGCTTCCGGGTCCGCGTCCTGCCCTCCCAGTCCCCCGACTGGCTCCCCGTCTGGGCCGGCGGCGACACCGGCAAGCCCGAGGACCTCCCGCGCGCGGTCGAGATCGAGATCGGCGTCGACGAGGGCGACGCCGAACCCACGCCCTACCGGGTCGCGACCTCCCTGCCGATGGGGCCGAGGCGATGAGGCGCCGCATGCGCCCGGCTCGCCTCGCGACGGTCCCCGGCACGGGGAACGCGACGGGCTCCTCCCGTCCGCGGGCCGTCGAACGGGAGCGGGGACTCGCCCTGCTCTCGGCCCTGCTCGCGGTGACGCTGCTCACGGTGGTCGTGGTCGAGCTCGCCGACGCCGTGATGGTGCACGTGCACCTCGGGCGCAACGCCGGCAACGCGGTCGCGGCACAGCTCCTCGCGCGCTCCGCGGTGGTCGCGGGCGAAGCCCTGCTCATCGAGGACGCGAAGCAGAACCCGTCGGTCACCTCCCCCGACGGGCTCTGGGCGATGCCGATCGTCGTCCCGGCGGGCGACGGCACGGTCGGACTTCAGATCTCCGACGAGGACGGCAAGCTCGACCTGAACCAGGTGCGCGACAAGCGGATGCGCGCGGCCCTCGAACGCCTGTTCACGGAGCTCGATCTCGACCCGGGCCTGCTCGACGAGATCGTCGCCTGGACCGAACCTCCCGGCAGCCCGGCGGGCGAGGGTGCCGCGTCCTTCTGTGCCCTGCCCGACTGCGTGCCGCGTCGCGCCCCCCTCGGGAGCGTCGAGGAACTCCGCCTGCTGCGCGGCTTCGACGACCGGGCGCTGCAGAAGCTTCGTCCCTACGTGACCGCCTGGGGCGAGCGGAGTTCGACCGTCGGCGTCAACGTGAACACCGCAGACCCGGTCGTCCTGCGCGCGATCGGCTGCGAGGTCGGCGCGGACTTCCGGGTTCCACCCGGCGGCTTCGAGCAGACCCGCGACGTGGAGGCCTGCCCCGAGGGCGACGCGCGGAGCCTCGTCCGGATCAAGAGCGGCGTCTTCAAGATCGTCGCGAGCGGCACGGTCGGCGACCTGACGCAGGGCGTGACCGCGATCGTGCGCCGGGACGCCCGGCGGGCGACGCGGTTGTCGTGGCGGGAGCGGCCGGTTTCCGACCTGGCCCCGCCGGGGGTAACCTGAGGCGATGCTCGCGCTCGGAATCGATCCGGGGGAGGACGCCCTCTCGCTCGCGCTGGTGGAGCTCTCCGGGCGCACGCCTCGACTGGTCGGCGCGTGGCGGGAACCCCGCTCCGCGCTGGGCCTCGCCGAGCACGTCCGTGCGATGCGCGAGCGCCATTGCCCGGCGGCCCCCGACGCCGTCGCGACCGCGCTCCCGGGCCGGCAGGCGACCTTCCGCCTCCTGCGTCTCCCGTTCGTCGACCCCGCCCGGCTCGCCGCCACCGTGCCCTTCGAACTCGAGAGCGTCGTGCCCTTCGATCTCGCCGAGGCGGTCACCTCGCACGTTCCCGTCGAACGCGCGGACGGCCAGACGACGGTGCTCGCCGCGATCGCGACCCGCGATGCGGTCCGCCGCCACCTCGACGAGATGCGGGAGGCCGGAATCGACCCGGCGATCGTCGAGGTGGGTCCGATCGCGACCGCCGGCATCTTCGAGCGCGGCCCGGGCGACCTCCTGGTCGTCGAGGCGCGGGAGGACGGGGCACTCGCCCTCCTGCGGCAGGGCAGCCTCGCCGCACTCCACGCGCTCGACGCGGGCACGGCCTCCGGCGACGAGGAGATGCGCAGGAGGCTTCGCTGGAGCCTGCTCGCGACGTCGGGCGAGGGCGTCGCCCCGAAGGTGGCGGCGATCGGCGCGGGCGCCGACGTCGCCCGCAGCGTCGCCGCCGAGGCCGGGATTCCCGTGACCGACGCGCACCGGCTGCTGCCGACGTGGCTCGACGCGGCCCCGCTCGAGAATCTCCGCGCGATCGCTCTCGCCGCACGAGCGGCCGGGATCGCGAAGACCGGCACGAACCTCCGCAGCGGCGACCTCTCCTACCACGCACCGAGCGAGGAGGCGCGACGGCAGATGCGCTCGACGGGCGTCCTCGCCGCCGTCGCCGCCGGCCTCGCGCTCGCGAGCCTCGGAGCGACCGTCGCGGCGCGTCGCTCCGAGCTCGCGGCACTGCGATCGAGGATCGCGTCCGAGGTCCGCTCGGTCCTTCCCGGTGCCGCACCCGGAGGCGAACGCGACCAGCTCGAGTCGGCCATCGAGGGGCTTCGCAAGCGCCGCTCGACGCTCACCGGCGCGAGCGGCGAGCGCCCCCCGGTCCTCGAGCTCATGCGGTCGATCCTCGCGGCCGTTCCCGAGCGCATCCCCTTCGAAGTCGACGACTTCGCGCTCGATCCCGACGGGCTGCGGATGCACGCGCGCACCGACTGTTACGAGTCCGTCGACGTCATCAAGCGGGCCCTGAAGGACGTCCCGGGTGCCCGCGACGCCGAGGTGAAGGACGTGAAGACCGGGGTCGACGGCCGGGTCGAGTTCCGTGCCTCGGTCGACCTGGGACCGAAGGACGCCTCGTGATCGCGCGCTTCAAGGACGGCCTGTCCCGGCTCCTCGCCGGCCCACGGGCGCGGGTCGCGGCCTGGCTCGACGGGCTCCAGCCGCGCGAGCGTCGCCTCGTGCTCGGGGCCGCCGCGGTCTCGACCGCCCTCGTGGCCTGGCTCGGCGTGGTCGAGCCGGTCCAGGACTCGATCGCGACGCTCGACCGCGGCCTCGCCGCCGCGCGGCGCGACGCCTCCACGGTCGGGGATCTCGCCGCGGGCTATCGATCGCTCAAGTCGGAGGTCGGGCGGCTCGAGGAATCGCTCTCGGGCGACCGCGAGACCAACTCGGCGTTCGCGCGACTCGAGTCGATCGCGGTGCCGATCGTCGGTCGCGAGAAGATCACCGCCATGAACCCGTCGACGCGGACCGTCGCCGACGGACTGACGGAGGAGTCGGTGGAGATGCGCGTCGAGGGGATCCCCATGCGCCAGCTCGTGAGCCTGCTGCACGCGATCGAGCAACGGGACAAGCCGATGCACCTCGCGCGCGTGTCGTTCAAGCGCAAGTACAAGAACCCCGAGCTGCTCGACGCGACGGTCGTCGTCTCGAGGCTGCGGTCGTCGTGAGGTTCTCCCTGCCCCTCCGGGGCCGCGGCGCATGGCGGGGCGGCGCGGGCGCGGGCGCGTCGGCGGCGCCGCCGGCCCGCAACCCACTTCGCGCGATGCCCTGGAAGGCGATCTTCGCCCTCGGCGTCTTCCTCGCAGCGCTCGCCTGGACGCTGCCCCACGACCTGATCGCGCGGCGCGTGCTCGACACCGCG
>JAGWVP010000386.1 GCA_018970825.1 bacterium
GGACCGGATCTCGCCGCCGGCCGAGGCCATGGGCGAGCGACGCGGCTTCGTTCCGGCGCGCGGCATCATCCACCTCCACAGCCCGTATTCGCACGATGCCTGCGACTCTCAGCCGCGACGCGACGGCGACACCGGTCCGATCCGCGAGGACTGTCTCGCCGCGATGCGGCGCGGGCTCTGCGAGTCTCGCCAGGACTTCGCCGTCCTCACCGACCACGACGACTCCATGGCCGACGAGGAGTTCCCGGACCTGCTGGTCCCCCGCGAGAGCGACGAACTCGTGACCGATGCCGAGGGGGCCCCGGTCGCATCCCGGTTGCGCTGCCCCGACGGGCACGAGGTCCTCCTCTACGTGGGCGCCGAAAACGCCTTCATGCCGATCTTCCTCGAGCGCCACGTCGCCGGGGACGTGCCGGCCCGTCACGCGATCTACGACGCGACCGACGAGGCGGGCGCCGCCGCGTGGCGGCAGGCCGGCGGGCTCGTCTGGGCGCCGCACGCCGAGGGCAAGGACGCGATGCTGCTGCGCATGCTCGCGATCGACGGGATGGAGGTCTTCAACATCCACGCGGCGCTCGACCCGAAGCTCCGCCCGCTGCTCGGCCTCGACCCGACGTCGGCTCTCACGGGAGCGATCGAGTTCGCGAACCAGGAGTCTACCGGCCCCGAGCCGGACCTCGCGGTCTTCGCCCTGCTCGACGAGCAGACCCGCAACGTCGCGAAGTGGGAATCGCTGCTCGGCGACTCGGGGCGCCGCATCTCGGTCACGGCCGGCACGGACGTGCACGAGAACACGTTCCCGATCATGCTTCGCGACGGCGAGCGCGGGGATTCCTACCGGCGGCTCATGCGCTGGATGTCGAACGTCGCTCTCGTCGTCGACGCGCGCGACCCGGCAGCCTACGAGGCAGCCGTCGCGACCGGGCGATTCTTCGTCGCCTTCGAGGGGATCGGCACGCCTTCGGGTTTCGACTTCAGGGCGATCGACGGGCGGCGCACGCTCGCGGAGATGGGCGGCGAGATCGAGGTCGCACCTGGAGCCCGCATCGAGGTCGTGACACCGCGGGTCCACGCGCTGTCCCCGGCGTTGCCCGCGCCCGAGATCCACTCGAGGATCGTCCGCGTCGAACCGGGGGGGCGTTCGCAGGAACTCGCGTCGGGGCCGGGCACGCTCTCGGTGCCGGCGGACGCACCCGGTGCCTACCGGGCGGAGGTGCGGATCCGTCCGCGGCACCTCGCCCCCTACCTCGGCACGCTCACGGAGCCCGGGTACGCGGAGCGGGAATACGCCTGGGTCTACGCGAACCCGATCTACGTTCGGCGCTGAAGGTCGCGGTTTCTTCGCTGGAGGTGATGCCCCCGCGGAGGGCCGGCCGCCCTGGGGGTCCGACCGCCGAAGCAGGCACTCCCCGGCGTGGACACGCCTCGGCCGCTGCGCCAACCTTCCCCCGCGCAGCCGCTCGTCCGGTCCGACCACGACGGCACGTCCGAGCCGGAAGCACCGGAGGATTCCTTTCATGTCCACGACCACGGCCGACGGCCACGTGCACCTGACCCCGGCGGAGCGCGACGGGCTCCGCGCGCGCTACCGGGTCGAACGCGACAAGCGGCTTCGCCCCGACGGCAACGACCAGTACCTCGAGCCGGCGGGGCGCTTCGCCCATTTCGTCGAGGACCCCTACGTGCCGCGGGTCGAGCGCCCCCCGGTCGTCTCCGAGGTCACGGTCGCCTTCATCGGCGGCGGCTTCGCGGGCCTGTGCACGGGCGCCCGGCTGAAGCAGGCGGGCATCGAGGACTTCCACGTCATCGAGGGCGGCGGCGACTTCGGCGGCGTCTGGTACTGGAACCGCTACCCGGGCGCGATGTGCGACACCGCGGCGATGGTCTACCTGCCGCTTCTCGAGGAGGTCGGCACCCGCCCGACCATGAAGTACGTGTTCGCGCCCGAGATCTGGCGACACGCGCTCCGGATCGCCGAGGTCTTCGGACTGCGCGACAAGGCGCTCTTCTCGACCAACGTGACGCTGCTCGAGTGGAACGACGCGGACTCCCGCTGGGTGATCCACACCGACCGCGGCGACCGGATCCGCGCCCGCTTCGTCGCGATGGGCACGGGGCCGCTCCACAAGCCCAAGCTGCCCGGCATCCCCGGCATCGAGAGCTTCGGCGGGCACGCCTTCCACACGAGCCGGTGGGACTACGCATGGACCGGCGGCGACCCGGTCGGCGCGCCGATGACGAAGCTCGCGGACAAGCGGATCGGCATCATCGGCACCGGTGCCACCGCGGTGCAGTGCATCCCGCCGCTCGGCCGCGACGCGAAGGAACTCTACGTCTTCCAGCGCACGCCGTCGTCGATCGACGTGCGCAACAACCACCCGATCGACCCGGCGTGGTTCGAGAGCCTCGAGCCGGGCTGGCAGAAGAAGTGGCTCATGAACTTCGCGACGCTCCAGACCGGGGGCTTCGCCGACGAAGACCTGGTGAAGGACGGCTGGACCGACATCGCGGTCCGGGTCCGCGACCGCATCGTGAAGGACCTCGGCGAGAACGGCAACTTGCTCGACATGGCGCTCGTCCAGAAGGCCTTCGAGGACAGCGACGACGAGAAGATGACCGAGATCCGAGCGCGCGTGGACGCGATCGTGAAGGACCCCGCGACCGCCGAGAAGCTCAAGCCCTGGTACCGACAGCTCTGCAAGCGCCCGTGCTTCCACGACGAGTACCTGCAGACCTTCAACCGGCCGAACGTCTTCCTGGTCGACACCGACGGCAAGGGCGTCGAGCGGATCGATGCGAGCGGCGCCTGGGCGGGCGGCAAGCACTACGATCTCGACGGCCTCGTGTTCGCCTCGGGCTTCGAGTTCGCGACCGACTTCACGCGCCGCTGCGGCTTCGAGACGAGAGGGATCGGCGGCGAGACGCTCTCGGAGCACTGGAAGGACGGCATGCGCAGCGTGCACGGCATCCACGTGCACGGCTTCCCGAACCTGTTCATCGTGAGCCTCTCGCAGGGTGGCGGACTCATCTCGAACATCACGCAGAACCTGGTCGAGGCCGGAACGACGATCGCCGAGGTCGTGCGTCACGCGGTCGAGACGGGGCAGGAGCGGGTCGAGCCGACGGCGGAGGCCGAGGAGCGCTGGGTCGACCTGATCCGGAGCGCCCCCGACACCTTCCTCGGGAACCCCGAGTGCACGCCCGGGTACTACAACAACGAGGGCAAGCCGCTGACGCCGCGCGACCGGCTGAACGTCGGCCGCCACCCGCTCGGGCCGGTCGCCTACTTCCAGTACATCGACGACTGGCGGAGATCGGGTCGCTTCGAGGGGCTCGAGTTCCGCCGCGCGCCCGAATCCGTCGCCCGGGCCGGGTGAGGTCGCCGATGTCGATCGTACGGGACCCTGGTGGAATCCACTTGGTCGCGACGGCCTCCCGTAGCCGGCTCGGAACGAAGTCGGCAAGTCAGTTCGGGAGCAGAGGTGCGCTCGATGCGCCAGTCGCTCTCCCAGCGCCGCACTTCCATCCCGGGAATCGGTCGGTAGATCTCGCGGGGCCCGTGGACCGTTTCGATCCAGCCGCATCCCGACCCACGGAGAGACGGCGCCGCTCGAGCACGTTCGCAACCTCGGCTGGAGACTCCTCGCCCTGCCGGGGCTACGCCGCCTGCTTGGCCCCGCGCTCGAAACGCGGCTTCGCCGGATGGAAGTGCGGCGCTGGGAGAGCGACTGGCGCATCGAGCGCACCTCTGCTCCCGAACTGACTTGCCGACTTCGTTCCGAGCCGGCT
>JAGWVP010000387.1 GCA_018970825.1 bacterium
CGACGAAGGCGTCGAGCGTCTCGCGGCTCTCGGTCTCGGTCGGCTCGATCATGAGGGCCCCCGGGACGACGAGCGGGAAGTAGATGGTCGGAGCGTGGAATCCGAAGTCGAGCAGGCGCTTGGCCACGTCGAGCGTCTTCGCGCCGGTCCCGGCGAGCGCCTGGTCGGTGAACACGCACTCGTGGAGGCAGGGCTGGTCCTGCGCGATCGCGAGCGTCCCGCGCAGCCGGGCCCGCACGTAGTTCGCATTCAGCACGGCCCGCTCGCTCATGCGCGCGATCCCGTCGCCGCCGAGACCCGCCATGTAGGTGAAGGCGCGCACCAGCATGCCGAAATTGCCCTGGAAGGTGCGGACGCGCCCGATCGAGAGCGGCCGGTCCTCGTCGAGGGCGAAGCCGCCCTCGACGCGCACCACGCGCGGAACCGGGAGGTAGGGCTCGAGCACCGACTTCACGCAGACCGGGCCCGCCCCGGGCCCCCCGCCGCCGTGGGGCGTCGAGAAGGTCTTGTGCAGGTTGATGTGGAGGACGTCGGCACCCGTGTCGCCCGGGCGGGAGACGCCGCAGAGCGCGTTCATGTTCGCGCCGTCGATGTAGACGAGCCCGCCCTTCTCGTGGACGGCGCGCGCGATCGCACCGATCTCCCGCTCGAAGAGACCGAGCGTGTTCGGGTTCGTGATCATGATCGCCGCGACTTCGTCGTCGAGGTGCGGAGCCACGTCTCCGAGGTGCACGAGCCCGTCGGACCCGACGGGGATCTCGACGACGTCGTACCCGCAGAGCGCCGAGGTCGCCGGGTTGGTGCCGTGCGCGCTCGCGGGAATCAGCACCTTGCGCCGGGGATGCCCGGAGCGGACGTGGTGGGCGCGGATCATCTTGATGCCGACGAACTCCCCCTGCGCCCCGGCCGCGGGCGTGAGCGTCACGGCGTCCATCCCGCTCACCTCGGCGAGCATCGCCTCGAGCTCGACGCAGAGCGCGAGCGCACCCTGGACGAGCGGTGCCGGCCACATGGGATGGATGCCTGCGAATCCCGGCAGGCGCGCCGCCCACTCGTTCACGATCGGGTTGTACTTCATCGTGCACGAGCCGAGCGGGTAGAAGTTCGTGGCGATCGAGAAATTCCACTGCGAGAGGCGGGTGAAGTGGCGAACCACGTCGAGCTCGGACAGTTCGGGCAGGCCGTCGGTGCCGGGCCTGCAGAGCTCGGGCTCGACCGCGGGCAGCCCGACTTCGGCGGGCAAGTCGTCGGTCGGCAGCGAGGCCCCGCGACGGCCGGGTGCGCTCGACTCGAAGATGAGCCGCTCGTCGATCATGCGACTTCCTTCCGGGCGGCCGCCCACTCGCTCGCGAGACGATCCACGTCGGTCCGGCGGTGCGCGTCGGTCGCGCAGACCAGGAGTGCGTCGTCGAGCTCCGGGTACCAGCGTCCGAGCGGCAGGCCCGCGACGATGCCGCGTCGAAGCAGGCGCTCCCAGGTCGCGACGGCGCCGGGCCCGCGCAGTACGGCCTCGTTGAAGGTCGGTCCCGAAAAGGCCTCGACGAGACCGGCGTCGCGGAGGCGCCCGACCGCGTAGCGGAGCTTGCGAGCATTCAGGCGAGCGAGGTCGTGCAGGCCCCGGGGACCGAGGAGCGAGACGCACACGGTGAAGGCGAGTGCGCACAGGCTGTGGTTCGTGCAGATGTTCGAGGTCGCCTTCTCGCGCCGGATGTGCTGCTCGCGCGTCGAGAGCGTGAGGCAGAATGCCCGCCGGCCCTCCTGGTCGACCGTCTCGCCGACGAGCCTGCCCGGCATCGCTCGCAGGAACTTCTCGCGCGTGCCGAACAGCCCGACCCCCGGGCCGCCCCAGGCCATCGGCAGCCCGAGCCCCTGGCCCTCGGCGACCGCGATGTCCGCGCCGAGCGTCCCGGGCGGCGTGAGCCATCCGAGCGCGAGCGGCTCGAGCGTGACCGAGACGAGTTGCGCTCCGCACTCGCGCACGAACGCGGACGCGACGCGGAGATCCTCGACGACGCCGAAGAAGTTCGGGTAACCGACGACGAGGCAGGCCGGGGAGGAGATCTCTCCCGCCTTCGAGAGGTCGATCCGGCCGTCGGCACCGAACGGCACCTCGCGGATCTCGATGCCCTCGAGGTCGCTCGCGTAGGTCGCGATCGTCTGGCGCACGCCGGGATGAAGGGAGCGGGCGACGAGCACCGTCCTGCGCTCCTCGCGCGCGCCGAGTCGCAGCGCCATGAGCACGGCCTCGGCTGCCGCGGAGGCGCCGTCGTACATGCTCGCGTTCGCCACCTCGACGCCCAGCAGGATCGAGGAGATCGTCTGGAACTCGAAGATCGCCTGCAGGGTCCCCTGGCTCACCTCGGGCTGGTAGGGCGTGTAGGCGGTCGCGAATTCCGAGCGCGAAGCGAGCGCGTCCACCGCCGCCGGCACGAAGTGCGAGTAGGCTCCGGCCCCGACGAACGAGAGCGTCTCGGCCCGGTCTCGGCTCGCGAGCGATGCGAGGCGGGCCCGCAGGTCGGGCTCGGAGAGACCCGGGTGGATGGCGAGCGGTGTGGCGAGCCGCAGGTCGGCCGGGATGTGGTCGAAGAGTTCGGAGGTTCGGGAAAGCCCCATCGCCGCGAGCATCTCGGCGACGTCGGTGTCGGTGTGGGGCGTGAAATCCATGACGGGAGCTGCGGCCTTCGCTTCCTTGCTAGCAACGTCTGGGGACCGGGCAAGCGCCGAGCCCCCGCACGCCCGGCCGGCTCAGCCCCCGGAAGACTCCTCGAGGTAGGCGCGGTACTCGGCCGCGGTCATGAGCCCCGCGGGGTCGAGCGGCGTCGCGAGCTTGATCTTCACCATCCAGCCGTCGCCGTAGGGATCCTCGTTGATGAGCTCGGGACTGCCGGGCAGCCCGTCGTTCACCTCGGCGACCTCGCCCGAGATCGGGGCGAAGACGTCGGAGACCGCCTTGGTCGACTCGACCACGCCGAGCGACTCGGCTCTCTCGATCTTCTCGCCGACGGCCGGCAGTTCGACGAAGACCACGTCGCCGAGCTCGTGCTGGGCGTGGTCGGTGATGCCGACCGTGGCGACGTCGCCGTCGATCGACACCCACTCGTGGTCGCGGGTGTACCGGAGCTCCTCGGGGAATTCCATGATCTCGTCCTGTGGTGTCGCGGGCCGATTCAGGTCCGTCGGTAGAACGGCAGCGCCACCCTCTCGGCCCGGAGACGGCGGCCCCTCACGTCGACGGCCAGTGCTGCGTCTACCGCGTCGCTACGAACCAGTGCAAGCGCGATCGCGTGGCCGAGCGTCGGCGACTTCGTCCCGCTCGTGACGACGCCGACGACGTCGTCGCCCGAGACCACCGGGTGGTCGGCCCGGGCGATGCCCGGATCGACGAGGCGCAGCCCGAGCAGTCGACGCTCGAGTCCGTTCGCCTTCAGGGCCGCGAGCGCGTCGCGCCCGCAGAACGGCCCCTTGTCGAGCCGGACGGCCCAGCCGAGCCCTGCCTCGAGCGGCGAGATCTCGCGCGAGAGCTCGTGGCCGTAGAGCGGGAGCGCGGCCTCGAGACGAAGGGTGTCGCGGGCGCCGAGACCGATCGGCTCGACCCCGAGGGGGGCTCCCGCGTCGAGAATCGCCGTCCACAGCGTGGGCGAGGCGTCGACCGACACGAAGAGTTCGAACCCGTCCTCGCCGGTGTAGCCGGTGCGGGCGGCGATGCAGGGGACCCCGCAGACGAGAGTCTCGACCACCCCGAAGCGGGGCAGCCGGGCGAGATCCCTGGCCCCGAGCCT
>JAGWVP010000388.1 GCA_018970825.1 bacterium
TCCTTCTCCCGCAACGATCCCGTGCGCCCGCGCCGGCTCGGCCACGTCGTCTTCACCTCGCTCGACTTCGCGTCGAGCCGCCGGCTGCTCGTCGACGGCCTCGGCTTCAAGGTGAGCGACGAGCTGCCGGGCATCGGCGCCTTCCTGCGCTGCTCGACCGACCACCACAACGTCTTCCTGCAGGAGGCGCCGATCCGCTTCATGCACCACGCCGCGTGGGAGGTCGACGACGCCGACGAGATCGGCCGCGGCGGCAAGGCGATGGTCGATGCCGACCCCTCGCGGCACGTGTGGGGCTTCGGGCGCCACTACGTCGGCTCGAACTACTTCTGGTACCTGCGCGACCCGGCCGGCAACTACGCCGAGTACTACTCCGACCTCGACTACATCGACGACGACGCCGCCTGGAGCCCCGGCAAGGTCGAGGGGATGCTCGGCCTCTACGCCTGGGGCCCGCCCGTGCCGCCGGAGTTCATCGCGCCGCCGGACCTGCTCGGATGAGCGCCCCGTCGGCCGCCGCGGGCGACGTCCTCGACGCGGCGATCGTCGGCCTCGGCCCGGCCGGGGTCGCCGTGGGCGCGATGCTCGCGCGCCGCGGGCTGCGGGTCGCGGCCTTCGAGCGCGAGCCGGGCGTCCACCACATGCCGCGCGCCGTCCACTTCGACGGCGACGTCATGCGGATCTTCCAGTCGATCGGGGCGTGCGAGGCGCTGCGCGACTGCACGGTGGTCGGCGAGGGCATGCACTTCGTCAACGCCGAGGGCAGGACGCTGCTCGCGCTCGACGCCCGCCAGCTCGCGGGAGACTCCGGCTGGGAGCTCTCCTATTTCTTCCACCAGCCGGCGCTCGAGACGGTGCTGCGCGCGCGCGCTGCCGAAGCGGGCCTCGCGATGCACCTCCGCCACGAGGTCGAGTCGATCGAGCCGGGGGTCGCCGGCGACCCGTCGAAGCCGGCCTCGATCCGGGTCCGCGACCTCGGAAGCGGCGCCTCGCGCGAGGTGCGCGCCTCGTGGGTCCTCGGCTGCGACGGCGCCCGCTCGCTCGCCCGCGTCGCGACCGGGACCGTGCTCGAGGACCTCTGCTTCGACCAGCCGTGGCTCGTCTGCGACGTGGTGCTGCGCCGGGACGTCGACCTGCCGAAGTGGTGCGTCCAGTTCTGCGACCCGGCGCGCCCGTCGACCTACGTCCCGATCGCCGGGCGGCGCCGACGCTGGGAGTTCATGCTCATGCCCGGCGAGACGCGCGAGGAGATGGAGCGCCCCGAGCGCGTCGCGCGCATGCTCGCACCCTGGCTCTCTCCCGACGACGCGGAGATCGAGCGCGCGACCGTCTACACCTTCCATGCGCTGATCGCGCAGCCGTGGCGCCGCGAGCGCGTCCTCCTGCTCGGCGACGCCGCCCACCAGACGCCTCCGTTCCTCGGGCAGGGCATGTGCGCCGGCCTGCGCGACGCGGCGAACCTCGCGTGGAAGGTCGACCTGGTGCAGCGCGGGCTCGCGCCGTGGCGCCTGCTCGACAGCTACGAGACCGAGCGCTCGCCGCACGTCCGCCGCGTCATCCAGAGCGCGGTCGCGGCGGGAGGCCTGATCCAGACGACCGATCCCGGGGTCGCGAAGGCACGCGACGAGATGTTCCTCGCCGGCAACGCCCCCTCGCCGATCGAACTCGTGCCGCGGATCGAGGGCGGCGTGTTCGACGACCGCGGGGACGACCTCGCCGCCGGCAAGCCGCTGCCGCAGCCGCGCGACGAGGGCGGTCGCCTGCTCGACGAGTCGCTCGGCGACGGCTTCGCGCTGGTCGGCGCCGACGACCCCCGCTCCGCCTGCGACGCGGCGACGACCGGTGCGCTCGAACGTCTCGGCACCCGGTTCGTCGCGGCCGAGGCGCTGCGCCCCTGGTTCGCGAAGGTGGGTGCGGTCGCGGCGCTCGTGCGACCCGACCGCCAGGTGTTCGGTTCGGCCCGCGACGGGGCCGATCTCGCCCGCCTCGTGCGCGCGCTGTCCGCGCGGGTCGACGCGGCCGAGGGCTAGGCGCGTAAGCGCGCCCCGACGACCGGCAGGCGCGCGAGCAGGCGCCGCCCCTCGTCGAGCCCGAGCGCGGTGGTGACGGCAAGGTAGGTGGCGCCGTACGCTCCGACCGCGAGCGCGCCGACCACGACCGGGTGCGCGAGTCCGACCGCGAGCTTCACCGCCCATCCCGCCGCCGCCGCGAGCGCGGCGGCCGACCACAGGCGCGCGACGTAGCCGGCGTCGAGCCCGGTCGGGCCGATGCGGCCCGCGAGCGCGCGGCGCAGGAGGAAGAACTCGACCCAGGCCGCGATTCCGGCCGAGGCGGTGAGGCCCGCGGCCCCCCACTTCGGGTCGATGCCGAGGAGGCGGGGCAGCGGCAGCGCGAACGCGAGCCCGAGCCCGATCGTCAGTGCGACCCGCACCAGCGCGAACCGCAGCGGCGTGCGCGTGTCGCGCAGCGCGTACCAGGTCGAGGCATAGAGCCGGCCGAGCGTGGAGGCGAGCAGGCCGATGGCCGACCCCGCGAGGATGCCCCAGACGTACACCGAGTCGGCGCGCGTGAAGCGCCCGGCCTGGAAGAGGGCCGCGGCGAGCAGGTCGCCGAGCGCGAGGAAGGCCATCGCCGACGGCACGACGAAGTACGCGATGAGCCGGAGGCCGGCGTCGAGCCGTCGCCGGAGCTCCGCGGAGACCTCCGGACCCCCGCCGCCGGCGCGCGACATCGCCGGCAGTTCGGCCGCGGAGATCGACATGCCGAACAGGCTCACCGGCAGGATCGAAAGCACCTGCGCGCTGCTGAGCGCCGCGACCGCGCCCGCCGGCAGCAGGCTCGCGATCACCGTGTCGACGTAGGCGCTGATCTGCACGACGCCGCGGCCGACGAAGACCGGGACGAAGTTGCGGAGCACGGTCGCGACGTGGCCGCGCGCGTCCCGGATCGATCCCGTGATCCGGCCGAGCAGGGCCGCGACCGCCGGCAACTGGACCAGCACCTGCAGGCCGCTGCCGGCGAGCGAGCCCCAGGCGGCGGCCGACGCGATCCGGTCCGTGTCCGTCGAGCGGCCGGCCGCGAGCAGCGCCGCGACGATCGCGAGGTTCCAGGCGATCGGTGCCGCGTAGGACAGCAGGAAGCGGTGGTGGCTGTTCAGGATGCCGAGGCACCACGCCGAGAACACGAGCAGCCCCGCGCCCGGGAAGAGGATGCGCACGAGGTGGATCGTGAGCTCGCGCTTCGCACCCTCGAAGCCCGGCGCGATCGTGTCGATCAGCACGGGCGTCGCCGCCATGCCGAGCAGCACGATCGCGGACGTGCAGGCCGCGAGCAGCGCGCCCACCGCGACGGCGACCCGAGTCGCCTCCTCCTCGTCGCCCTCGCCGAGCAGGCGCGCGTAGACCGGGATGAACGAGGCCGAGAGAACGCCCTCCCCGAAGAGGTTCTGCAGGAAGTTCGGGATCTTGAACGCCGCGTTGAAGGCGTCGGAGGCGTCGGAGAGCCCGAGCATGCGGGCGAGGAAGTGCTGGCGCACGAAGCCGGCGACGCGGCTCGCGAGGATGCCGGTCGCGACCAGCGCGGCGTGGTGGCCGGTCCGCGAGCCGCCTGCCGACGGCCCGGCCGCCTTCGATCCGCCGCCCGGGCGTGCCCCGTCGCCGGGCGCGGACGGCGCCGGCTCTGCTCCCGGGGACGACATGCCGGGGGGAGGCTTCGCGCACGCGGCCCCGCGAAGCAACCCGCGCGGGCTTGCCGCGGCGGCGTCGGGCATGATCGAA
>JAGWVP010000389.1 GCA_018970825.1 bacterium
CGGCCCCGCCGCAGCCTTGACTCGCCCTCGCCCCGGCGCGCCGCTGAGGCGCCGTGTTCTCGCGCGGGATCCGTTCGTCGGCGGTCCGCCCGTGGCGTCTCTGGCCTCGTCCCCGGCGCGCGGCTAGCGTGCGGATCTCGGGGCGCGGACGTCGACGTCGCGCGCCCCGGGAGGAACGTCGTCCATGGCCAGCGGCACCGTCGCGCAGAGGCGCATCGCCATCATCGGGTCCGGGTTCGCCGGTCTCTGCATGGGCATCCGGCTCAAGCTCTCCGGCATCGAGAGTTTCACGATCTTCGAGAAGTCCGACCGCGTCGGCGGCACGTGGCGCGACAACACCTACCCGGGTGCCGCCTGCGACGTGCCCTCGATCTCCTACTGCTACTCGTTCGAGCAGAAGTCGGACTGGAGCC
Organism: bacterium; assembly: GCA_018970825.1. Taxonomy (GTDB): domain Bacteria; phylum Desulfobacterota; class Binatia; order UBA12015; family UBA12015; genus REEB422. The sequence continues at coordinate 414 of JAGWVP010000389.1, forward strand.
GGAACTTCTCGCCCCACGACGAGATCCAGGCCTACATGGAGCACTGCGCGGGTAAGTACCGGCTCCGGCGGCACCTCCGCTTCCGCACCGAGATCGCGAGCGCCCGCTTCGACGAGGACCGCGCGCTCTGGGTGCTGCGGACGACGGCCGGAGAGGAGATCGAGGCCGAGGTGCTCGTGTCCGCGACCGGGCAGCTGAATCGGCCGCACGTGCCCTCGATCCCGGGTCTCGACGACTTCCGTGGCCGGAAGTTCCACTCCGCCCGCTGGGACCACGGCTGGGATCCCGCCGGGCAGCGGGTCGCGGTGGTCGGCAACGCGGCGAGTGCCATCCAGTTCATCCCGCAGATCGCGCCGTCGGTGGCACACCTCTCGATCCTGCAGCGGAGTGCCAACTGGATGATCGCGCGCAACGGCCGGGCACATTCCGAGGGCGAGAAGGAGTTCCTGCGACGGCACCCGGCCGTCGCGAAGGCCCTGCGCTGGCTCGTCTGGGGACTCCTCGAGATGCGCTGGCCGCTCTTCCTCGGCAACCGCTTCCTCGCCGAGAGGACGCGGCGGCAGGCGATGCGCCACCTCGAGGAGCAGGTGCGCGACCCGGCGCTCCGGGCGAAGCTCGTCCCCGACTACCCGATCGGGGGCAAGCGCATCCTGATCTCCGACGACTACTACCCCGCCCTGAACCGGCCGAACGTCGAGGTGGTGACCGATGGGATCGAGCGCTTCACCGCCGACGGGGTGAGGACGCGGGACGGTGTCGCGAGGCCGCTCGACGCGGTGATTCTCGCGACCGGCTTCGAGAGCACCTCCTTCCTCGCCCCGATGCGGATCACGGGTCTCGGCGGCCGCGAACTCGACGGCGAGTGGCGCGGGGGCGCGCAGGCGTACCGCGGCATCACGGTCGCGGGTTTCCCGAACCTGTTCCTGCTCTACGGTCCGAACACGAACCTCGGTCACAACTCGATCGTGTTCATGATCGAGTGCCAGGTCGACTACGTCGTGCAGGCGATCCGCACGCTCGTCGCCCGCGACCTGGCCTGGCTCGACGTGCGCGCCGAGGCGATGGAGGCCTGGAACCGGCGCCTCCAGCGCGAGCTCGCTCGAACCGTCTGGGCCCGGACGCCGGCCAGCTGGTACAAGACGAAGGACGGCCGGATCACCAACAACTGGTCCGGAAGCACGACCCGCTACTGGCTCGCGACCCGTCGCTTCGACGCGGAGAACTACGCCGCGCGGGAGCGGTCGGCCCCCGCCGATCGCGGCCCGGTCGAGCGCCCGGCGGAACCCGCGGCGGCGTGAGAAGGAGCGCCCCGCCCGGGCGCCCCCTGGCTAACGCGTGCGTGCCCGCCACTGGCGCAGGTAGGCTTCGCGCTCCTCCTCCGTCGTGTGGATCCGGAAGTGGCGATCGCCCTCGACGTGTCGTTCGAGGAAGCCGCGGGGGAGGCGGTAGTTCGCGAGGAAGCGACGGTAGAGTTCGTTCACGGGCTTCGACTCGGTCCGGTTGGCGTCCCTCGTCGCGACCGGACGGCCGACGACGCTCGACAGGATTCGCCCCCAGTCGGCGACGTCCGCGAAGCGCAGCTTCAGGAACTCGACCCCGCCGTCGCGCGCGAGGACGTAGCCGCGCTCGAAGTCGAAGGAATCGAACGACGGGACGCCGCGGTGTCTCATGATCCGGTCGATCGGGTGATGGACTTCGAGGATCTCGAGGAACCTCTCGTCGAACACCGCCGTCAGCTCGTCGAGCGACAGGCTGCGGTGGCCGGGGACGTGGGTTTCGAGGTTCTGGAAGAAGCTCGAGATCTTCCGCTCGATCGGCAGGCGGTAGGAGTCGACGACGAGCAGCCTCGACTTGTTCGATGCGTTGAAATCGAACACCTCGAAGAGGTCGACGTCGTCTCGTCTCACCACCTCCTTCGCGAAGTGAAAGGGGCCGTGGGTGTGCAGCACCTTCCGGCCCGTCGCCTCGAAGGTCGCGCGAAGGGTCGACCCGCCGCACTTGCCGCCGCACCAGACGAACACGTCGATGTCGCGCAGGTGCGCGAGTTCGGGGTTCCCGGTCCAGGCGCGCGGCCGGGCGAGGCCTCGAAGACGTCGTGCGAGTCGGGATCCGGCCCGCCCGAAAATCGGCATCGCGTCGCTCCCGCGTCAGCGAATCGCCCGCAGGCCCGGGGCGGTCGAACCGGCGTCGATCGAGCCGACCTCGACTGCCGAGGCGGCGGCCGACGGCGCCGCGTCGTCCCCCGACGTGCCCGCTGCCCCGGCCGAACCCGGGCTCGGGTTCCGGTCCGAACCCTCGTCGAAGATCTTGAGCACGCGGCCACCGGTCGCGTCGTCGAGGGTCTGCAGCAGCAGCCAGCGGCGGTCGGTCGAGAGCGGGAAGCTGCCGGCGTAGGTCGTGCCGCCGCAGGGGCTCGGGTTCGTCTCGACGAACGGGCCGATCGCAGGAGCGGCGACGTCCTGCGCGGCCGACGGCACGCCGCTCGTCGACTGCCAGGCGGGACCGGCCGTGGCGGAGAGCGTCGAGACGAAGGACTCCGTGCCGCAGACCAGGTCGTTTCGGTAGCGCACGCTCGGCGGCCGCCCCTGCGGGGGGCAGCCGCGGAACGCCTCGAAGTCGGCGACGCCGCTCGCCCGTCCATCGAGCGGGTGGAACCAGGCCCGTCCGAGCGTCGTCTCCTGGTCGACCACCTCGAGCCGCCAGCCGAACCCGGTCGAGGCGGAGACGAGCACCCAGAAGCGACCGTTCGTGCGACAGCCGTCCACCATCTTGACCAGCACCTCCCAGTTCGACGGGTCGGACTCGTAGAAGCGGAAGAGCCCGGATGCCGACGTGATGCCGTCCGCCCTCGGTTCGGCGACGAGGGCGGGCTTCGAACCGCTGCCGTCGTCCCAGGCGAGGGTCGCCGCGAAGCGTCCGCCGAGCAGGCAGAGGCGAGTCGCGGACGGGGTGCAGGCGGCGGCCGCGACCCGCGGGGGCCCGGGCGCGGAGAAGGCGAGGACGCCGCCGAGCGCGATCGCGGTGCGGAGGCGGCCCCGGGGGCGCCTCCGCGGACGACTCATGCCCGCCCCCGGAACAGGAACACGCCGATCCCGAGTGCGCAGATCAGGCCCGCGGCGGAGAGGAACCAGGGAATGATGGCGTTCGGGTTGCCGTGCGGATCGGCCCAGATCGCGATCCAGGTGCCGGCGAAGACGAGTGCGAGCACGAGCAGGGCGGAGATCACGAGCGTCCCCCCCTCGGGCAGCTTCGGCGTCATGGGAGGGAGACTGCGTTCGACGCGACGGCACTGTCAAGCCACGGGGCGCGTCCTCCCGCCGTCGGCCCGGCCCCGCCGTCGGCCCGGAACGCGAGAAGGCC
>JAGWVP010000390.1 GCA_018970825.1 bacterium
CGAGTCGCGCGCGCAGATGGCGACCCTGCCGCGCATGAAGCCGCGCTGCTTCTACGACCTGGTCGTCGAGGTCGCGATCATCCGGCCGGGGCCGATCGTCGGGCAGATGGTGCACCCCTTCCTCGCGCGCCGCGCGGGGCGGGAGCCGGTCACCTACCCGCACCCGAGCCTGGAACCGATCCTGCGCCGCACGCTGGGCGTGCCGCTCTTCCAGGAGCAACTGCTGCGCATCGCGATGACCGCGGCCGGCTTCACCGGCGGCGAGGCCGAGGAACTGCGCCGCGCGATGGGATTCAAGCGCTCCGAGGAGCGCATGCGGTCGATCGAGGCGAAGCTGCGGCGCGGGCTGCACGCGAACGGCATCGAGGGGGAGGGTGCCGAGGAGATCGTGCGCGCGATCACCTCGTTCGCGCTCTACGGGTTTCCCGAGTCGCACGCGGCGAGCTTCGCGCTGATCGCCTGGGCGTCCGCGTGGCTCAAGGCCCACCACCCGGCGGCCTTCGCCTGCTCGCTGCTGAACGCGTGGCCGATGGGGTTCTACCACCCGTCGACGCTGGTGAAGGACGCGCAGCGCCACGGGGTCGAGGTGCGGCCGATCGACGTGCGGCGGTCGCACTGGCGATCGACGCTCGAGCCGGGCGAGCGATCGGCCGGGGCGGGGGAGGGGAGTCGTCGTCCGCCGCCGGCGGTGCGCCTCGGCCTGCGCTTCGTGCGCGGCCTGCGCGAGGAGAGCGCGCGGGGCATCGTGGAAGCGCGCGCGCAGGCGCCGTGGCGCGACGTCTCCGACCTCTCGGCGCGCACCGGTCTCTCCCGTCGCGAGATCTCGACTCTCGCCGAGGTGGGCGCGCTCGACGGGCTGGTCGCGTCGCCGGCGCGCGCCGCGCGTCGCACCGCGCTCTGGCAGGTGGCGGCCCTGCCGCGCCCGGACCAGCGCCTGCTCGCCGGCCTGCCCGTCGCCCCCGGTGGCGAGGACGCGTTTCCCGAGATGTCGGGTCTCGAGACGACGCTCGCCGACTACCGTGCGAGCGGCGTCACGACCGGTCCCCAGGTGATGGGACACCTGCGCGAGGATCTCCGTCGCCGCGGCATCCTCTCGCTCGCCGACCTCGCCCGGCGCGCCGACGGCGACCGGGTGCGGTCGGCGGGGCTCGTCATCGTCCGCCAGCGCCCGGGCACGGCGAAGGGCATCTGCTTCCTCACGCTCGAGGACGAGACCGGGCTCGGCAACGCGGTTCTCATGCCCGACGTGTTCGAGCGAGTGCGGCGAACCCTCGCGGCCTCGGCGATGCTGGTCCTCGAGGGGACGGTGGAGCGCCGCGACGGAGTCGTTCATCTCCGGGTCGAGGAGATCCTGCCGATCGCCGGGCGCGCGGAGGCCCCCCCCTCGCACGACTTCCATTGATCGAGGGGCGTCCCGGGGCTCGGCCGCTCGACGGTGATGAGAATGTCGTCGGCCGGCGCGCGGGCGAGGGGAGGCTCCTCGCGGCGGCTCCCGGGGGGCCAGGGGCCGGCCGCGGGGCCCCGGGGGGCCCCTCGAGACCGATTTTCCCGTCGCCGGGTCTTGAAATTGACTTTCAAAATCTCCATACTCCGGGTCATGGTCGTCTGTCTCTGCCAGGGTGTTTCCGAGAAGCACGTGCGCCGGGCCATCGCCGATGGAGCTTCGACGCGCCGAGAGGTCACTCGCGCATGCGGCGCCGGCGGGGCCTGCGGCGGTTGCCACTCGACCATCGCCGAGATGATCTGCGAGGGGCGCGACGACCTCCCCGGGTGCCCCGGCCGCGCGGCCGAGTCCGAGCCCGCGCCGACCTTCGCCTGAGCCGGCCCCGTTCCGTCGAACGACTCGCTCCCGATCCGCCCGGGCAAGCCTGGGACAGGCATGGATGTTGCCTACGTCTCCACCCGAGGGAACCGATCGGGGGGTGGCGATGGAGACGAACCGGCGCGAAGCATCCTTTTCCTATGATCCCGGCCTGAGGCGTCGCGGGCGCAGGGAACACTGGCGGCCGGTCGGCACCGACCCCCGTGAATCGCCCTCGCTCCGCCACGGAGAGCCCGCAACCATCGAATCCGTCGAGGTTTTCCCGGCCCTGCCCGCCGTTCTCGGGACCGACGCCGCCTGAGTCGGAGCCTTCGACCCGCCCTCCGCGGCCACGTCCAGTTCCCGGTGCATCGGTCGATCGAGGGGGTCGTTTCAGGCGCCCCGAAGTCTCCCTCGGAGGAAGAGCCTACCGTCGATCCCGTGAGCCAATGTGTCGTTTCATGGACAGAATAGGCTCATGAAGTCGACATCTCCTCGGGCCTGGTGGCAGGCGGCAGGCGGATCGGCCCGCCGATCGAATCTCCCCGGGGCTCGCGACGGACGTCCTTGACTCCCCCGGCCCTCCCCGGTTGGGGTGCGGCATGAAGATCGTCGATTCGCCCGGGGGCCGCCTCGTCGAGGTGGAGGTCCGGGGCCCGGTCGTCCGGCTCTGGCTGGATCGACCCGAGCAGCGCAACGCGCTCTCGCTCGAGATGCTCGACGCCCTGGGCCGCGCGCTCGACGAGGCGGCCGCGGTCGCCGGTGCACGGGCGATCGTGCTCGGCGGGCGAGGCCCCGCGTTCTCGGCCGGCCACGACCTGCGCGAGATGCGCGTCGCTTCCGCCCGGGACGTCGAGGAGTTGTTCCGGCGGTGCGAGAGCGTGATGGCGCGCCTCCATCGCGTCGCGGTCCCCGTGATCGCGCGCGTCCACGGCATCGCCACCGCGGCCGGCTGCCAGCTCGTCGCAGCCTGCGACCTCGCCGTCGCGGCCGAGGAGGCGACGTTCGCCACGCCGGGGATCAAGGTGGGGCTCTTCTGTTCGACGCCGGCGGTGCCGCTCGTGCGCTCGGTCGGTCGCAAACGCGCACTCGAGATGCTGCTCTCGGGACGTCCGGTCCCGGCCGCGACCGCGCTCGAGTGGGGACTCGTGAATCGCGTCGTGCCGCGCGACGATCTCGACCTCGCGATCGCCGACCTGCTCGCTCCCGTGCTCGAGTCGAGCGCGGACGTCGTCGCCACCGGCAAGCGGGTCTTCTGGCAGCAGGTCGACCTGCCCGAGGCGGAGGCCTACGGGCCCGCCTCGCGTGCGATGTGCGAGGGGGTCGCGGCGCCCGCGGCACGCGAGGGATTCGCGGCCTTCGTCGAGAAGCGCAAGCCGCGCTGGCCCGGGGCCTGAGCCCGTTCGGTCCGCGTGGGGCGCACGCCGACCGGCCTGCCTCGCGTTCGCCCATCCTGCGACCGGCACCGGTGCGAGCCCGCCCGGCGTCGTGCCCGACGTCGCACGATCGGCCGGTGCGCGACCCCTCAGCGCCGCGACTGGATCAACTCGATCCGGTAGCCGCTCGGGTCCTCCACGAACGCGATCACGGTCGTCCCGTGCTTCATCGGGCCCGGCTCGCGCACGATCTTCACGCCCTCCGCGCGCAGTCGCTCGCAGGTCGCGTGGATGTCCTCGACGCCGAGCGCGAGGTGGCCGAAGCCGTTGCCCAGGTCGTAGGATTTCGTGTCCCAGTTCCAGGTGAGTTCGACGACCGCGTTCGACGACTCGTCGCCGTAGCCGACGAACGCGAGCGTGAAGCGTCCCTCGGGGTGCTCGCTGCGGCGCAGAAGCCGCATGCCGAGCGGCCCGGTGTAGAAGGCGATCGACTCGTCGAGGTCGTTCACCCGGATCATCGTGTGCAGCAGGCGCATGGAGGCTCCCCCTCGGTTCTTCCGCCGTCCACCCGGGCCGGCATCCCCGCATCATGGCG
>JAGWVP010000391.1 GCA_018970825.1 bacterium
GCGGCCCGGCTGCGCCGTCTCGACGAGTCCGCGGAGATCGTCGTCTTCGACCGCGGGCCGCACGTCTCGTTCGCGAACTGCGGCCTGCCCTACTTCGTCGGCGACGTCATCACCGAGGAGAAGCGCCTGCTGGTCGCGACGTCGGGGCTCTTCCGCGAGCGCTTCGACATCCAGGTCCGCACCCGCCACGACGTGCTCTCGATCGACCGTGCGAAGCGGACGATCCGCGTGCGCGACCTCGAGGCGGGAACGGAGCGCGACGAAACCTACGACGCGCTCGTGCTTTCGCCCGGGGCGGCGCCGATCCGGCCCGAGATGCCGGGGATCGACCTGCCGGGGATCTTCGCCGTGCGCACGATTCCCGACAGCGTGCGCATCCGGACCTGGATCGAGGAGCGGAAGCCCGTCCGCGCGCTCGTCGTCGGAGGCGGCTTCATCGGGCTCGAGATGGCAGAGAACCTCGTGCACCGCGGGCTCTCGGTCGCGGTACTCGAGAAGCTGCCGCAGGTCATGCCTCCGGTCGACCCCGAGATGGCGGAGCCGGTGCGCGAGCACCTGGTCGCGCGAGGCGTGCAGGTGCTCCTCGGCGACGGTCTCGCGCGCTTCGAGCCCGAGGGCGAGCGCATCGTCGCGGTGACGGAGTCCGGGGCAAGACACGCGGCCGACCTCGTCATCCTGTCGATCGGCGTCCGCCCCGAGACGGCGCTCGCCCGCGGAGCGGGGCTCCCGGTCGGGCCGCGCGGCGGGATCGTCGTCGACGCGCACATGCGGACCGCGGACCCCGCGATCTGGGCGATGGGCGACGCGATCGAGGTCCACGACGTCGTCACGGGGCAGGAGGTCGTGCTGCCGCTCGCCGGTCCGGCGAACCGCCAGGGGCGCCTCGCCGCGGAGTCGATCGCGGGCCGGTCGCGGGCGTTCCGCGGCGTGCAGGCGACCGCGGTCGTGGGCGTGCTGGGTCTCACGGTCGCGTCCACCGGTGCCAGCGAGAAGGGTCTCCGCCGCGCCGGCGTCACGGCCTTCCAGAAGGTCTGGCTCCACCCCGGGCACCACGCCGGCTACTACCCGGGTGCCACCCCGATCCACCTGAAGCTCCTGTTCTCGGTGCCCGACGGTCGCGTGCTCGGCGCGCAGGCCGTCGGGCTCGAAGGCGTCGACAAGCGCATCGACGTGATCGCGACCATGATCCAGATGGGCGGAACGGTCCGCGACCTGGCGGAGGCCGAGCTCTGCTACGCCCCGCAGTTCGGCGCGGCGAAGGACCCGGTGAATCTCGCGGGCATGATCGCGACCAACCACCTCGACGGCGACATGCCGCTCGCCGACTGGGAGAAGCTCGACGCGGGGCTGCTCGTCGACGTGCGCGAGCCGCACGAGTTCGAGGCGGGCCACCTCGCGGGCGCGATCAACCTCCCGCTCTCGCAGCTGCGCGGCCGTCACGAGGAACTGCCGCGCGACCGCGACGTGACCGTCTACTGTCAGGTCGGGCAGCGCGGCTACTACGCGACCCGATTCCTGCGCCAGAACGGGGTGCGCGCCTCCAACCTCTCGGGCGGCTTCACGACCTGGAAGGCGCTGCGCGGGGCAGGGCTGGTCGGGGAGCGCGCGTGACCGTCGCGACGGCGGCGGGCCCGACCCTCTCGATCGTGATGGGGCTCGCCGCGCTGGTCGCACCGGTGCGCTTCGGCGCGCAGGTCGGCCTCGTCGCCGAGGGTCCGCTCGGGCGCAGCGAGCTGCGCGCGGTCTTCGGCGGGGTGTTCGTCGGGCTCGGCCTCGCCTGCCTGCTCTCGGGCGCGCGCGGAGCCTGGCTCGCCGGCGCCGGCGTGTTCGCGGGCGGCGTCGCGGCGAAGCTCGGGTCGGCGGCGGTCGAGCGCGGGGTGCTGCCGGCCGCTGCGCTCGGGCTCGCGGTGGACCTCGTTCTGTTCGCGCTGTTCCTGATCGGCGCGCCGGCAGCCTAGGGCCCGATCCGGACCGGGGTTTCGCGGCGCGGCCCCCTCGCGGGGACCGTCACTTCGCCGGGGGCCCGCCTCAGGGCCGGACGACCGCCGCCTGCCGGGGCACGCCATCCTCGAAGCCGACGATGGTCACGTCCTTCCGCGGCACGTGCCGGCTCGCGTCGTACGAGATCGAGCCCGTCACGCCCGGGTAGTCCCGGATCGACTCGAGGGCCGTCCGCAGGGCGTCGGGCTCGGTCGAGCCCGCGAGACTCACCGCCCTCGCGACGAGCCCGACCGCGTCGTAGCCGAGCGCCGCAAAGGCGCTGGTCGGCGGAGAGCCGTAGCGCGCCTCCCATGCGGCGTCGAAGTCCGCGACACGCTCGTCGACCGGCGGCGGCGGCAGGAACGCGTGCGTCGTGTACCAGGTCGCGCGCGTCGTCGCGGCGGGGAGACTGGCCACGACTGGCGAGTCGAAGGCGTCTCCGCCGAGGATCGGCGTGGTCGATCCCGCGGCGCCGAGTGCGGCCACGAGCTTCGACGCCTCGCCGGGCATCGCCGCGACGTAGAACGTGTCCGCGCCGGTGCGAATGGCCGCGGCGGTGACCGAAGTGGTGTCGAGGGAACCGCCGGGGAAAGCCACGCGGGCGATCACGCGACCGCCGCGGGCTTCGAACTCGTTCCGGAAGCCCTGCTCGAGGTTCGAGGCGTAGTCGGATCCCTGGTCGACGAGAAGGGTGGCGGTGGACACGCCGAGCGAGTCGCGTGCGAAGTCGGCCGCGGCCGCCGCCTGCGAGAGATCGGAGAAGCAGGCGAGGAAGGTCGAGGCCGGGGCCTCCTCGACGAGCTGCGGTCCCGTCGCGCCGGAGGTGACGAAGACTCGCCCGAGCGACTCGGCGAGTCGCGCGACCGGGGACGCGAGGTTCGTGTCCGAGAGGCCGACGACGACCGGCAGGCCGAGGACGTCGTAGAGACGGCGGGCCTGTCCGGCGACCACCGCCGACGAAGACATCGCGTCGGCACGCTCGAGCGCGACCGGGCGACCGAGCAGGCCGCCCGCGGCGTTGATCTCCTCGACGGCGAGCTCGGCGCCGCGCAGCGACGGCTCGTCGAGCGAGGCCAGGTCCCCGGAAAGCGAGTAGATCGCGCCGATCCGGATCGCTCCCGCGCCGATCGGGCCGCCGTCCTGTCCGCTGCAGGACGGCAGCGCGAAGGTAGCGGCGAGGAGGAGAACGAGGAGAGCGGGGAACGGTTGCGGCGAGCGCACGGACGAGAACTTGGTGCAGCCGCAAGGGCTCCGTCAAGGCCTCGGCGTGCCGCTTCTCTCCTCGAACGCCTGGCCGCGGTCGACGCGGGGCGGAATCCGTTCGAAGCGCGCCGCCTTCGGATGTCGCCATTCCCAGGGCGCGACCGGCGAGGGATCCGCCCACAGCCCGCGCCGCGCGAGCCGCGCCTCGTCTTCGGCCTTCGCGTAGGCGATGCGGTCCGCGGGCGACTGCTCGCGTTCGTATTTCTTGTAGTGCCAGCCGAGACCGCGCTCGACCTGCGCGAGTCCGACGTCGCGCCCGTCGACGTTCACCTTGCAGACGAGGCGCCCCCAGCGGTCGGCCTTGCCGCAGTCGGCTTCGGCCTCGCGCCCGAAGGCGAGCGAGGAGAGGCTCGACTTCGCGACCTTGCCGTAGGGCTGTGCCCGCTCCGGCGTGTCGACCCCGCCGAGTCGGACCCGGTGCTGCCGCAGCGAACCGTCGAGGATCGTGAGCGTGTCGCCGTCGGTGACGCCGACGACACGGCCGGTGATCGCGGTGCGTACCTCGGCGCGCGCGGACGCCTCGCGC
>JAGWVP010000392.1 GCA_018970825.1 bacterium
AGCTCGATCACGCGGAGCGGGAGGGGATGGTGCGGAGAGGCTTGGCCAGGGCCGCTCGGTTTCCCTGGGACCGATCGGTTTCCGCGATCTGCGACGTCTATCGCGAGGCACTCGGGGCAACTTCGTGAAGATCGCCCTCGTCCACGATTGGCTCGTCGGGATGCGGGGCGGGGAGAAGTGCCTCGACTTGATGTGCGAGCTGCTTCCGGGGGCGGAGATCTTCACGCTCCTCCACGTGCCGGGCTCGGTCGGGGCTCGCATCGAGGCGCGGCCGATCCACACCTCCTTCCTCCAGAGGGTGCCGTTCGCGACGCGGTCCTATCCTTATTTCCTGCCCGTGTTTCCCTGGGCGATCGAGCAGTTCGACCTGCGGGGCTTCGACGCGGTGGTGAGCGTCAGTCACTGCGTCGCCAAGGGCATCGTGCCGCCGCCCGCGGCCTGGCACGGCTGCTACTGTCTCACGCCGATGCGCTACATCTGGGACGCGTACGGCGCCTACTTCGACCGGGGCTCGGGCGCCCTGCGGGCGGCGGGGAGAATCGCCGCACCCTGGCTCCGGATGTGGGACGTCGCATCCTCGGCTCGCGTCGATTCGTTCGCCGCCATCTCGGAGCACGTCCGGCAGAGGATCGCGCGCTACTACCACCGCGAGTCGAGCGTCGTCTATCCGCCGGTCGACGACTTCTTCTTCGACGGCGCGCCGGCCGACGAGCCCGGCGACTACTTCCTCTCGGTCGGAGCGGCCGCTCCGAACAAGCGCCTCGACCTGACGATCGAGGCGTTCCGCCGGCTGCGGCTTCCGCTCGTCGTCGTGGGGGCAGGCCCCGGGACCGACAGGCTGCGCAAGATCGCACCGCCGAACGTCTCCTTCTTCGGCTGGAGCTCGGAGGAGGAACTTCTCTCGCTCTACCGACGGGCGCGGGCGCTCGTCTTCCCGGGCTACGACGACTTCGGCCTCACGCCCCTCGAGGCGGCGGCGACCGGCCGGCCGACGATCGCGTTCGCGGGCGGTGGGGCGCTCGAGACCGTGCTCCCCGACGGCCCGTCCCCGACCGGGGTCCTGTTCGCCCGCCAGAACGCCGACGGCCTGGTCGCGGCCATCGAGCAGTTCCTCGCCGTCGAGTCGTCCTTCGAGCCGAACCGGCTGCGCGACCACGCGTTGCGCTTCAAGCGCAGCGAGACCCGGCACGCTCTCGCGCAGTTCCTTCGCTCGGGCATCGGTTCGGACGCGGTGGCGCGATGCTGAAGGAGCGCCACCAGATGTTCGTCGGCCTGTTCGTCGCCGCAGACCTGGCCGTGCTGGGGCTCGCCTGGGTGGCTTCCTACGCGCTCCGCTTCGTGTTCCCGCTGGTTCCCGTGACGAAGGGGACCCCGCCGGCGACGAACTACCTCGCGCTGCTGCCGGTGATCTGGGCGATCTGGGGTGCGACGCTCCGCGGCGCCGGGCTCTACGACCCGATGCGGGGACGGCCGGGGACGTCGGAGCGCCGTCGCCTGCTGCGCGCGTCCTCGCTCGCGATGCTCGTGTTCACGGCGGTCACCTTCCTCTTCTTCGAGAAGGCGTACTCGCTCTCCCGCCTTCTCCTGCTCGTGTTCTTCGTGCTGGGGACGGCGGGACTCGTCGTCGAGCGCGCGTTCGTACGAGAGGTGCTTCGCGCGGCCCGCCGACGCGGCTACAACCAGCGCCACGTGCTGATCGTGGGGGACGGCGATCTCGCGCGCGGCGTCGCCGAGCGGATGGCGCGCCACCCGGAGCTCGGCCTTCGGGTCGCGGGCTTCCTCTCGGACGACGCGGGTCGCATCGGCGAGAGGATCGACGATCGGCCGGTGCTCGGGCGATGGGAGGAGGTCGCCGAGGTCGCGGACGGCCGGGGCATCGACCAGGTGGTGCTCGCGCTCCCCTTCGAGAGCCTGCCGCGCCTCGGCTCCCTCGTCGCGCGGCTCGATGGTGCGGTGGTCGACGTGAAGGTGGTCCCGGACATCGAGCGCTTCGTCAGCCTGAAGAGCGGAGTCGAGGACTTCGAGGGACTCCCGGTGATCGGGCTTCGGTCGACCCCGCTCTCGGGATGGGGGCGGGTCGCCAAGCGCGCGATGGACGTGTCCGGGGCCGCGGCGGCCCTCGTGGTGCTCTCGCCCCTGTTCGCGCTGCTCGGGGCCCTCGTGAAGGCCTCCTCGCCCGGCCCGGTCTTCTTCTCCCAGGAGCGCATGGGGCTCGACGGGCGTGTGTTCCGCGTCTGGAAGTTCCGCACGATGCGCGAGGACGCGGAGGCCGAGACCGGGCCGGTCTGGGCCTCCGCCGACGACCCCCGCCGGACGCGGGTCGGGACCGTCCTGCGGCGGCTCTCCCTCGACGAGCTTCCCCAGTTCCTGAACGTCCTGCGGGGAGAGATGAGCCTCGTCGGCCCCCGGCCGGAGCGGCCGATCTTCATCGAGGAATTCCGCCGCCGGATTCCCCGCTACATGATGCGCCACATGGTCCAGGCCGGTATGACGGGGTGGGCCCAGGTCCACGGCTGGCGAGGGAACACCCCGATCGAGAAGCGCATCCAGTTCGACCTCTACTACATCGAGAACTGGTCCCTCTGGCTCGACCTGAAGATCTTGTTATTGACGGTGATGCGGGGTTTCGTGGACCGCAACGCGTACTGAAACGGAGAACGGGATGAAGATCTGTGTCGTCGGAACGGGTTACGTCGGGCTGGTCGCCGGGACGTGCTTCGCCGAGAGCGGAAACGACGTGATCTGCGTGGACGTGGTGCCCGAGAAGGTCGCCGCCCTCCAGCGCTGCGAGATCCCGATCTACGAGCCCGGCCTCGAGGAGCTCGTGAAGCGCAACACCGCCGAGAAGCGCCTCACCTTCACGACCGACCTGCCCGAGGCGGTCCGGGCCTCGGAAATCTGCTTCGTCGCGGTGGGCACCCCGATGGACCATTCCGGCGCCGCGGACCTGACGGCCGTCATGAAGGTCGCCGAGGCGATCGCGAAGTCCGCCGATCGGGACAAGGTCGTGGTCATCAAGAGCACGGTGCCGATCGGCACGGCCGACCGGGTCCGGCGCGTTCTCGCGACGCACGGCAAGCACCGCATCGAGGTGGTCTCGAACCCCGAGTTCATGAAGGAGGGGGCCGCGATCGAGGACTTCATGAAGCCCGACCGCGTCGTGATCGGCGGCAGCGACGAAGCGGCGATGGAGAAGGTGAAAGAGCTCTACGCTCCCTTCATGCGCACCGAGAACCCGATCCTCACGATGGACAACCGCTCCGCCGAGATGACGAAGTACGCCGCGAACTCCCTGCTCGCGACCAAGATCTCCTTCATCAACGAGATCGCGAACCTCTCGGAGAAGGTCGGCGCCGACATCAACGCCGTGCGCCGCGGCATCTGCACCGACCGCCGCATCGGCCCGCACTTCCTGTTCCCGGGCGTCGGCTACGGCGGCAGCTGCTTTCCGAAGGACGTCCGCGCGATCATCTCGACGGCGCAGGACCACCAGCTCGACTTCACGCTGCTCCGCGCGGTCGACGAGGTGAACGACCGGCAGAAGAGGGTGCTCGTCGGCCGGATCCTCGACTTCTTCGGCGGCGACGTGCACGGCCGCCGGTTCGCGATGTGGGGCCTCGCCTTCAAGCCGAAGACGGACGACATGCGCGAGGCGCCTGCGGTGGTGATCTGCGAGCGCCTGCTCGCCGACGGGGCGTCGATCGCGGTCCACGACCCCGAGGCGATGACGGAAGCCCGCCGTCACCTGGGCGACCGCGTGTCCTA
>JAGWVP010000393.1 GCA_018970825.1 bacterium
GCGCAGCAGTGCGCGCGTCGTCGCATCGAAGATCTCCACCAGGACTCCCGCGAGCGGCTGCGAGGACGCGTCGCGCACCTGCCCCGAAAGGCCGCCCGCCGCCGCGTACTCGTCCGCGCCGAGGTCGGGAGCCGAGCGGGAGTCGCCGTCGAGGTCGACCGCCGCCGCGCTGCCGGTCGCCTGGTCGCGGGCCGGGGAGGTCGCGAGCAGGTGGTAGTCGAAGTACGGTGCACCCGGGGCCGCGAAACCCGGCGCCGCCGGGAGGAGGGGGGCGGCGAGCACGGTGAACGTCCCGGCCGCACCCGGCACCCCGTCGGCGTTGGTGTCGCGCGAGTTCTGCGAGAACAGGAGGCGGCGAGCGACCAGCGAGTTCGGGGGCGCGGACGCATGACCCGGCTTCTTCACGTGGACCACCGCCATCTTCCAGGCGGGGAACGCGTCGTGCCTCGCGATCGCGACCCAGGAGAAGGCCGCCGTGGCCGGGCGCGCCGTCGCCGAGCCGACCGGCGCCTCGAGCAGGAGCACGGCCTCGCCCTGCATCGAGCCGTCGACCTCGTTGTCGGCGATCGTCACGTGCTCGACGGTCGCGGTCGTGCCCTGGATCCAGAGCCCACCCCCGCCGCCGCCGGTCACGACCGAGCCGGCGCCGCTCTCGACCCGGTTTCCGGCGACGACCGAGTGGCGCACGACGAGCGTCGAGTCGGCGCCGAGGAACCAGGTCGCGTTCACGGCGCCGCCGCCTGCCGCCCCCTTCTTGCCGCTCGTCCCGTCGCCGCCGCGGGCGACGTTGCCGACCATCGTCACCCGCTCGAGCGTGGTCGAAGAGTGGATCGCCTCGATCGCGCCACCGTTGCCGAGCCAGCCGTCGACGCCCGTGCCACCCGCCGCGAGGTTCCCGCGCAGGTCCGCGCGCGAGAGCGAGAGAGCGGCGCCCTCGAGCTTGAACGCGCCGCCGAAGGCGCCGCCTGCCGCGAACGCGGAGGAGCCGCCGAGTGCTGCGTTGTCGCGGGCCGAGGTGCGCTCGAGCGCGACCGCGCTGCCCTCCTGGAAGGACGCGGCCCCGCCGAAGGCGTCGGCCCGCTCCCCCGTCGAGTCGACGCCCGAGCCCGCGGAGGACCCGGCGATCGACACGTTGTCGCGGAAGACGAGCCCGGTGCCCGCCAGGGTCGAGGCGAAGGAGTAGAGGCCGCCGCCGACGGCATAGCCGCCGCGCACGGGACCCGCGCCGCCGAGCGCGCGGTTGCCCTCGAAGCGCACGTCCTCGAAGACCGCGTCTTCGACCCAGCGGAGCGCGGCACCTCCGCCGGATCCCGCACCGCCGAACTGCGGCGCGCCGGACACGTCGTCGCCGACCGCCTCGTTCGCCTCGAACACGACGCGGCGGACGCGCAGGACGGCGACCTGGTCGGCCTGCAGGCCGCCGCCGAAGGCGTAGATCTCGTCGAGGCCGGGCCGCCCGGGCGTCCCGGCGGCATGGCCGTTGCGGATCGTGAAGCCCTCGACGTCGAGCGAGGTGACGGGGCCGGTGCCGATCGCGAGCACGCCGCGATGCACGCCTCCGCCGTCGATGATCGTCGGGTTCGCCTCGGGATCCGCGGCACTCCAGTCGCCGGGCGGGTAGCCGCCGCGAAGCACGATCTGCTTGTTCACGATGCAGACGGCGGCCGTGTTGAAGAGCGTCGCCGAACAGGGATCGAGCCCGGGCTCGAAGCCGTAGCGGACGCCGGATGGACTGCCGGCGACGAGGACGACCCCGGCCGTCTCGATGCGGTTCACCGCCTGCTGGATCGAGCGGCAGGGCTTCGCGATCGTACCGCAATCCGGGGCGTCGACGCCGCCCGGTGCGGCCCGCATCAGCGCCTGGGCGCGCGACTCCCGGGGGCTGGACGCGACCACGGCCACCGCCGCGAGCAGCAGCACGGCGAAGCGCGCTCGGGCGCCCCGTTCGGCGCCTCGAGCCCGGTCGCCCCCGCGACGGAACACCCGACCGACATCGGCCCGCATGACTTCGCTCCGGTTCGTCGCAGCCCCCGGGGGTGGCCCCGGCAGTCCCGGGATCGTCCCCTGACCGTTCGTTAGGGCCGGCGGACCGACCGCACAAGACCGGAAAATCCCCGAGGGGGCGGCCCGACGCGGACCGGGAGGCGCCGACCCGGCACTCTCGCCGACCGGCCCGGCCGCGTCGAGGGAAAGGTCCGCCCGTGCGGGGGAATCGCGGTGGCCCCCCGGCCGTGATCGAGCGCCGATCGGGGACCTCCGCCTTGCTCCGAGGACTACCTCCTGGATCCGCTGGACCAAGGGCGCCTAGACGGCGAGGGGCTCCCGTCCCGGCATCCTCGTCGGCCGCGTCTCGCCGCACGAAGCGACGGGCCCACTCGGGGATCTCCATCTTGCCCCGAGGATTCCCGAGAGCGAAATCACGTGCGATGCACCCCCGCTGCATCCTTCACGTCGGCATGCCGAAGGCAGGTTCCTCGTCGATCCAGGAGTCGCTCTACTTCGGTCTGCGCGCACCCGGCTTCCGCTACCTGAGCCTCGGGGAGGTGAACGGCAGCAGGATCCTCCTCGCGGCCTTCGAGCCGCGCGCGCGCGACTACCCCTCGCTGCAGCAGTTCGGCCTCGACGGCGAGGGGGTCGCCCGCCTGCGGTCCCGCCTCCTCTCGGAACTCGGTCGGCGAGTCGAGCGGGCGAGCCGACGAGGGCAGGCGCTGATCCTCTCGGGAGAGGTCTGCTGGCGAATGTCACGGGAGGGCCTCGCCGCACTTCGCGACTTCGTCGAGCAACGCGGCTACGCGGTCGAGGTGCTCGCCTACCTGCGAGCGGCGAGGGGCTACTTGCAGAGCGAGTTCCAGGAGCGGGTGAAACAGGCCGGGGCCCGCCTCGACGAGTTCCCGGAGGTCTTCCAGGATCGCGTCGACTACGCGACGCGGCTCTCCGTCCTCGACGACGTCTTCGGACCCGAGCGCGTGACGGCGTCGGCGTTCGATCCGCCGCGCTTCCCGGGCGGCTGCGTGGTGCGAGACTTCTGCGCCCGGACGCGCATCCCGATTCCCGAACGAGCGATCCGCCGGGTGAACGAAGGCTTGAGCCTGCCGGCCGTGAAGCTGCTGTACGCCCAGAGGCGATTCGGCCGGGGCTACGGATCGGGACTGCCCGACATCATCCGGAACGAGATCCTCTTCCGTCGCCTCGCCGAGGTGAAGGGCCCCCCCGTCCGCCTGCACTCGAGCCTGCTCGATCCCCTGCTCGCGGACATCGGGCCGACCCTTCCCGAGGTCGAGCGCCGCATCGGCGCGAGCCTGCGGGAGGGCATCGGCGACGATGGCGGCGAGGAGATCCGCGTCGAGTCGCAGATGTGGGAATTCACGGAGGATTCGCTCGAGTGGCTCGCCCGGGCGACCGGCCGGCCCCCCGTGACCGAGACCGCCGGCGTCGAGGCCGCGAAGGCGGTCGCCGGACAGGTGCAGCACCTGCGCGACCACCCGTCGCTCGCGAGCCGGCTGCGCTGGCACCACCTGATCGCCGAGCGGCGAGTGGCCTCGCTTCTCCGGGACGTCTAGGTCCGAGGCTCTCGACGGATCGCGCATGACCACGACACCGACGATGCCGGAGCGCGCGCGTGCGAACGAACGCCCTCTCGACTGGACGATCGTCGTCCCCGCGTTCCGGGGACGGACGACGATCGTCGACTGCATCGCGTCGGTGAAGCGCGCCCTGCGCGGACGCGACGCCGAGATCGTGGTCGTCGAGAGCTCGGGGGACGGA
>JAGWVP010000394.1 GCA_018970825.1 bacterium
GGGCCGCGACCAGCGCCGCGCCCGCGACCAGGGGGACCGCTGCGAGCCATGGCCGGCCCCGTGCCGCGTCCGCGAGCGCCCGCACCGGCCCCTCGAACACGTTCCAGGCATAGTACCGGCCCGGCCCGGCGAGGTGCAGCGCCGCGTGGCCGCCGACGACGCACAGCGCCGCGGCGAAGGCGGTCCAGCCGCGCGACCAGCCTCCCGACGCCCCGACGGCTGCGAGCGAAGCCGCGACGAAGGGCAGCATCGGGAAGGCGTCGATCCGGGCGAGAGCGGCCGCGCCGAACGCGGAGCCGCCGAGCAATCCGAAGGCAAGGGAGCGATCCTCGCCGTCGCGCAGGTGGAGGTGGGCGAGGAGTCCCGCCGCGACCAGCATCGTCGAGAGCGGCTCCGCCGTCGGGTAGCGCGCGAAGAACCCTGTGAGCGGACACGCGGCGAGGATCGCCGCGGCTGCGAGCCCGACGGCACCGCCGAACAGGCGCCGGGCGAGGAGCCAGGTGCCGCAGAGGCCCAGCACGGCGAGGACCGGCGGAACGAACAGGGCGGCGCGGAGCCCGCCCGCGGCGATGGCGATCGCGAGCAGGGCCGGGTGGAGCGGCAGGAACTGGGGCAGGACGCGCGATGCATCCGCGTCGTCGACGTACCAGCCGACGAACTGGTTGCGCCGCGGGCGCATCTCCGGCGGCTGTCCGCGCAGCGAGGTGTACGCGTGTCGCGAGGCGAGGTCGACCCAGTCGTCGTGGACGACGAGGCTCCCGGTCCGCGCGAGATGGGCTGCGACGTTCACGTAGGTTCCCGCGTCGGCCCCGCCCAGCACGTACTCGTGGGGGCGTGCCCACGCGGCACCGCAGGCGAGCAGGAGGGCGGCCGCGGCGAGGTCGTGCCGCCCGGGCTTCCTCGGCGCGAGGCCCCGCGCCGATCCGCGCATGGCCGCGGCGGCGATCGCGGCCGCCGCGACGAGGCAACCGGTCCCGAGCGCGTCGGCGGAGAACGCTCCGGCGGTCCCGAGAAGGACCGCGATCCACCCGGCGACGAGCACGCCGCCGACGGCCGTCCAGAACGACGCCTCGACGGGGTCGAGGGGCGCGCGGCTGCCGTCCCGCGGTACGTTCGCGAACGCGAAGCCGAGGGCCGCGGCGAGCGCGAGTCCTCCTGCGACGAGCAGCGTCAGGACCCGGTCCCCTGCGAGGCCCCGGATCGCGCGTGCATCGCATCGAGGTAGGTGTCCCGAAAGCGCGCCGCGACGCGGGGCCAGGTATGGTCGCGCAACACCTTGCGACGACCGGCTGCGCCCATGGCGCGTGCCCGCTCCGGGTTCTCGAGCAGGTCGACGGCGGCCGCCGCGAGGGCGGCGGGCTGCTGGTAGGGGACGAGCAGGCCGTCCCGTCCGCGGTCGACGACGCAGGACACGGCCCCGATGTCGCAACCGATCACCGGCTTCCCCGCCGCCCACGCTTCGAGGTAGCTGATGCCGAAGGACTCGAAGGCCGAGGGCAGCGCGAACACGTCGAGAGCCGAGAACAGGGCCGGCTTCTCCGCCTCGGTGAAGTCCTGCAGGAGGCGCACGCGCGGCCGGAGTTCGGGAGGATAGGCGGCGATGCGCGCCTCGACCTGGGCCGCGAACACGGTGTGGGCACCGGCGACGACGAGCCGGACGTCGGGGCAGCGCTCCCAGATGGCCGGCATCGCCTCGAGAAGCGTGTCGACGCCCTTGTGGACGCCGAGCTGTCCGACGAATCCGATCACGCGGCCGCCGAGGAGCCCGAGCCGTCGCTTCGCGTCGGCCGAGTCCACCGCGAGGAAAGCCTCGGCGTCCACGCCGAGGCCGATCACGTCGACGCGGCCTGGAGCGGCCCCGCGATCCACCACCCGGTCGGCCTCGAAGCGGGTGTAGGCGACGTAGCGGTCGCACTCCGCGATCGCGCGATGGATGCGCGGGCGGTCGAAGCCCCAGCGGTCGCCCGGGTGCAGCCCGCCGATCAGGACGCACGGCTTGCCCGAGCGACGGGCTCCGCGGAGCGCGTCGTACATGTGGAGCAGGGGGAACGAGGACGCTGCCACGACGTCGGCGGGAAAGCGCCGGATCGCGCCCGAGAGCCGAGGGATGATCGGGCCGCCGTACCAGGTCCGCAGGTGCTCGTTGTACGGGAGCTGCCAGCGGAAGGCCGCGTTCTGGACGACGTTGAGCAGGGCGCCGGGCAGGCGCCAGACGGCAAAGCGGCGGACCCGCACGCCGTTGCGCGTCTCCCACCCCGCCGGCATCCGCGGCAGCGACGGGCGCGGGAACGCCTCGGCGCTGTAGGCGTCGGTCGTGAAGACGGTCACCGAGTCGCCGTGGCTCCGGACGAGTTCCTCCGACAGTCGCTGCACCACCCGCTCGGTACCGCCGACCGCGGGCGTGTAGCCCTGCACGACGTGCAGGATCCGCAGCGGTGATCCGCGTCTCTCGTCCGACGCGAGCCGCGGCTCGGTCGCGAACGCGTAAGGCCCGGGATCCGCGCGGTGGCGGCCGTCGGCCCCGGTCCGCGTCCCGTTGGCGAAGGCCGTCGGCATGGAATCCCCGCGGTCGCGAAATCACCGGCCGCGCGGACTGTCAAGAACGCTCCTTCTTCCCGGTCGGCGGCCTCGGCGAGCGGGGCGCGCCCGACCGAGGTCCGCCGGGTCGGGCTCGACCGAAGGCGGGAGCGGGCTGGACCCGGGTCCGGGGCTGCGGCAAGGAGTCCGGGTGAACGACGACGTCGACGCGATTTCCCGCCTGGTCTTCGCCTACGCGGAGAGGCTCGACGCGGGCGACCTCGAGGGGGTGGCCGACCTGCTCGCGAATGCCGACTGGCGCTCCGACCGCCGTCCGGGGGCCCTGCGGGGGCGAGAGGAGATTCTCGGCGCGTTCCGCTCGACCGTGCGGATCCACGAGGACGGTACGCCCTCGACGCGCCACGTGACGACCAACCTCGTCGTCGAGGTGTCGCCCGGAGGCGAACTCGCCTGCGCCCGGTCGTACTTCACCGTGTTCCAGGCCCGACCGGAACTCCCGCTGCAGGCGATCGTGGCCGGCGACTACCGCGACCGCTTCCGCAGGCGCGCCGGCACCTGGGAGTTCTCCGAACGCGAGGTGCGCGTCGCCCTCGTGGGCGACCTCCGCTTCCACCTCGCGCGCCCGATCGAACGGGCGGAGCCCGCGGGCGACGAGGCCGTCAGCGTACGACGCGATTCAGGCGAACCGGGGCGCGGCGGATCGTGAAGCGACCGCTCGTCGCCTGCCCGGGCTGGGCCGAGCGGTCCCGGGCGACCACGCGCAGCCGGGCCCGGTCGGTCGTGATTCCGGTCGGGACGTTCCAGGACCAGTCGAAGCGATTCGGGGGGACGTCGCCGACGAGTTGCGTCCAGGTGCCGCCGTCGTCGAGCGAGAGCCAGACCTCCTGGCTCCCGAGTCCGACGTCGTCGCTCGCGGTCCAGGAGACGCGGTAGCTCCGGCCGGGCGACACGTTCGTCCCGGGCAGCGGCGAGGTGATCGACGTCACGACCGGCGGCGCCTCGGTCGGGGGCGGGATGGTGAACGACGCGATCGCCTCGTTGTCGTCGCGCGACCCGTCGTCCAGCTGCCCGAGCGGATCCCAGACGACGCGCACGGCGTAGCGCCCGGGGGGCACGTCGGTCACGTCGAGCCACTGGCAGTCGAGCGCCGCCTCGTAGAGGTCCGCCATGCCGACCGAGATGCCCTGGTAGGTGCAGTCGTACTTCTTTTTCGCGTCGTTGTCGG
>JAGWVP010000395.1 GCA_018970825.1 bacterium
GGCGATTCCGAGGACCTTGTTCACGTAGGCCTGGGAGTGGTTGTAGCTCCAGATCACCTTGCGCCGGCCGTCGGAGTCGATGCCGGGTCGCCAGCCGTTGGACGCGAGGTAGTTCCCGCACGAGGCGATCGCGTCCTCGGGATCGTGAAGGTCGACGCGGCCGTCGCCGTCGCCGTCGCGCCCGTAGCGCAGGTAGCTCGACGGCAGGAATTGCGGGATGCCGAAGGCGCCGGCGAACGAGCCCCGGATGTCGAGGGGATCGACGCCCATCCGGCGGGCCGCCTCGAAGGTCGCCTTCACCTCCGGGTAGAAGGTCTTCTCGAGGTAGTGGGCGCGCGCCTTGACCCGGTGCGCGACGTCGCCGGCCTCCTCGGCGTCGTCCGCCTGCCGTGTCTTCATCGAGACGTTCATCGACAGGTTGTCGGGCTCGTTCGCCATCGCGAGGCGCGCGAGCGCCGGCAGGATGCGGTGGGTACCGGTGTTGCGACCGCAGCCGGTCTCGACCTGGAGGAGGGCCGCGATCACGTTTCCGGGCACCCCGCTGCGCGCCTCCGTTTCCTCGAAGGCGCGCGCGTACTGAGCACGACAGCGCCGAGCGCCCGCGACTTCGACGGAGTTCACTCCTCCGCCGTGGCCCCCACCGCCGCGCCCGGGCCGCGGCACGCGGAACTCCATGCCGTCGAAGGCGGGCATGCGGGGATCGGTGAAGGTGCGCGCCACCTGCCGGCGGTCGACGCCGTCGGCGACGAGCCGGTCGACGAGATGCGCCCAGCCTCGCGCTCGCGCGGCCTGCAGCGACGGGTCGTAGCCGGTGGTCCGCCCGGCCGCCGGTCGCGCGGCGGGACCGCAGGCGGCGAGCAGGAGGAGGGCGACCGCGATCCAGGGATGCTGGTCGTGACGCTCCTTCGCTTTCACCTCCGCCTCCGCACCCGTCGCTCCCCGCGGGGGACCATGCTCCCCGCGCAACCGCCCGGCGCCATCCCTCCCGGGGCGGCGTCCGTCCGGCCTCCGCGACGTTGTATGCCCGGGCCTCGCCGCGCGGTCAAATCGCCTTCGCACCCTTGACCCGTCTCTCCCGATCGTGGAGCCCTTGGCCATGCCGAACGAAGCGACACCCCTCGATCGAGACCTCGCATTCGCCGTCGCGGCCGCCCGCGAGGCGGGCGCGCGCGTGCTCTCGCTGCGCGAGAGCGGCCGCTGGCAGGGCGACATGCTCGCCGACATCGGCGACCAGGCGGCCGACGGTCTCCTGCAGGGGCTCATCCGGGGCCGCTATCCCGACGACGGGATCCTGAGCGAGGAGACGGTCGACTCCCCGGAGCGCCTCGAGCGTCGCCGGTGCTGGATCGTCGACCCGCTCGACGGTACCCGGGAGTTCAGCCAGGGGCGCGACGACTGGGCGGTTCACGTGGCGCTCGCGGTCGACGGCCGCTGCTCGCTCGGGGCGGTGGCCCTGCCCTCGCTCGGGCGCGTCCTCTGGGGCGTCGCCGAGGGGCCGGGGCGGGCGGGGGTGGACGGGGCAGGCGCGCCGGGGCTCCTCCCGGGCGGCGACCTCGGCCCCGCCGCACCGCGCGTCGTCGTCTCGCGCAGCCATACGCCGCCGTGGGTCGCCTCGTTCTGCGAGCAGCTCGGCGCCTCCGCGCCGACCCCGCTCGGCAGCGCGGGCTACAAGACGGCGCTCATCCTCCAGGGCGAGGCCGACGTCTACGTCCACAAGGTCGGGCTGAAGGAATGGGACACGTGCGCTCCCGAGACCGTCGCGCGTGCGCTCGGCTGGACCGTCTGCCGGCTGCGCGGCGAGGAGCATCGCTACAACTCGCGCGACCCGAAGAACCACGAGTTCGTCGTCTGCCGGCCGGCGTGGCGCGATCGCGTGCTCGCCGCGATCGCGCGCTCGGGCGCGCTCGAGGCCTGACGCCGCCGACCTCGACCCGGTCAGGAGATCGGGACGGTCGCCCCGTCCTCGGCGACGGCCGCGTCCCAGCCGAGCCGGTGGCGGATCGTCGAGGCGAGCGTGTCGGCCGCCTGCGGCTCGCCGTGCACGCACCACGTGCGGGCCGGCGCCCCCGGAAAGGTTCCCAGCCAGCGAAGGATCTCGCCCTGGTCGGCATGCGCCGAGTAGCCATCGAGCTTCTCGACGTGCGCCCGCACGGTGACCTGCTGCCCGAAGATGCGCAGCGTTCGCGCACCGTCGACGAGGAGTCGCCCGCGGGTGCCGGCGGCCTGGTAGCCCGCGAAGAGCACGGTCGTCGTCGGGTCGGGAAGTCGTCGCGCGAGGTGGTGCAGGACGCGGCCGCCGGTCGCCATGCCGCTCGCCGAAACGACGATCATGGGCCCCGCCATCTCGTTGAGCGACTTCGATTCGGCCGACGTGCGCAGCATCTTCACGTTGCGCGGCGCGAGCTGCCCGCGCGCCGTCCCGGGCGCCATGTCGACGTCGTGGTCCTCGGTGTGGCGCGAGTAGATCGCGGTCACCTCGATCGCCATCGGGCTGTCGACGTAGGTCGGGATCGCCGGGATCTCGCCGCGCTCCTCCAGGTCGCGCAGGACGAAGAGCAGTTCCTGGGTCCGGTCGACGGCGAAGGCCGGGATGACGATCACGCCGCGGCGCTCGGCCGCCTCCCGGACGATCCGGGCGAGTTCGCGAGAGGGATGCTCCGGGTGGAACCGGTCGCCGTAGGTCGACTCGACGAGCAGCACGTCGGGCCGCTCCTCGACCGGGTCCGGGTCGCGCAGGATCGGTCGCCCGTAGCGCCCGAGGTCGCCGGAGAAGAGCAGGCGCCGCTCGTCGCCGCCGCGCCCCCAGGCGAGGGACACCGTCGCGGAGCCCAGGATGTGGCTCGCGCGACGGTAGATCGTGCGTACGCCCGGGGCCGGCGAAAACTCGTCGGCATAACCGTGCGGCGCGAGCCGCGAGAGGGCTCGTTCGGCGTCCTTCCCGACGTAGAGGGGCAGGGCGGGAGCGTGCTTGGAGGTGCGATGCTTGTTCGCGAAGCGCGCCTCCTCCTCCTGGAGGTGGGCCGCGTCGAGCAACATCGGCTCCAGCAGTTCCGCGGTGCCCGCCGTGCAGTGGATCTTCCCGCGGAAGCCCTCTCGGACGAGCAGCGGCAGGGCTCCCGAGTGGTCGATGTGCGCGTGCGAGAGCACGACCGCGTCGAGCGAGGCCGGGTCGAAGGGGAACTTGCGCCAGTTCCGCTCGCGCAGCGCCTTCAGTCCCTGGAAGAGACCACAGTCGAGCAGGATGCGCCGGCCGTCGATCTCGAGCAGGTGCTTCGAGCCGGTCACGGTGCCGGCCGCCCCGAGAAAGCGCACGGTGTCGCCCGTCGCGACGGGCTCGTGGTTCGCCATGGGCAGGACGCTATCCGCGCGAGGGACCGCGGGCAATCGCGGGGCCGCCCGGAGGCTCGCGGGACCACGGGAGCGAAGGGATTCCGCATGCTAGCCCGTTCCGGATGGCGACCCCGGTCAGGACTTCGCGCGCACGCTCCGCGTCCCGAACGGTGGCGGCCGCCCCGCGCCGATCGCGGGCGCGGGTGCTCACCCACGTCGACGGGCGCGGACGCGCCCGGATGGTCGACGTCGGGGGCAAGCCGGTCACCCGACGCGCGGCGGTGGCGCGCGCGACGGTCCGGATGCTGCCCTCGACCGCCCGGGCGATCGCCGACGGCTCGGTCGCCAAGGGAGACGTTCTCGCGACCGCGCGCATCGCCGGCATCCAGGCCGCGAAGCGCACCGGCGAACTGATCCCGCTCTGCCACCCG
>JAGWVP010000396.1 GCA_018970825.1 bacterium
TGCGCGCTGAACCACCATCCCTCGACGCGAACGATCCTCCGCGAGCTGCGCCGACTGGTCGACGACGACCCGCACGAGCCGGTGCTGGTCGGCGAGATCTTCCTGGTCGCGCCGCACGAGATGTCCGACTACGCCGGACCGGACGCGTTCCACCTCGCCTTCGACCTGCCGGGCTCGCTGCACACGCGCTGGGACGCCGGCGCGTGGCGCGCACGCGCCCTCGCGGGCGCGGACCGGCTCGGGTGCGACGCGTGGCCGACGCTCGTGCTGTCGAACCACGACGTGCCGCGCCATCGCACTCGCTTCGGGTCGGAAGCCCGGGCGCGCGCCGCCGCGGTGCTCCTGCTCGGCCTGCCGGGGACGCCCTTCCTGTACGCGGGCGAGGAGCTCGGCCTCGAGGACGCGGTGGTCCCGCCCGAGCGGCGCGTCGACCCGGGCGATCGCGACGGGTGCCGCGCGCCGATCCCGTGGGACGAGGGACCGGGGCACGGCTGGCACGCGGACCCGTGGCTGCCGTTCCCGCCCGACGCATCCGCGCGCAGCGTCGCGCGCGAGGAAGCCGACCCGGGCTCGATGCTCCACCTCTACCGCCGGCTGCTCGCGGCGAGGCGCGCGTCGCCCGCATTGCGGGCCGGCGGGATCCGCGTGCTC
The DNA here is from genome assembly GCA_018970825.1 of bacterium. GTDB lineage: Bacteria > Desulfobacterota > Binatia > UBA12015 > UBA12015 > REEB422. Next base: position 652 of record JAGWVP010000396.1, read on the forward strand.
GGGACGCCCGGGGACGTGCTCGCCTGGGAGCGATCGCGCGGGGGCGACCGACGGACGTGCGTCGTGAACTTCGTCGCCGAGCCGCGCGAGATCGCCCTGCCCGGACGCCTGCGGGTCGAGGCGAGCACGCATGATCGTGCCGCCGGGAAGCTCTTCGACGGCCGGCTGTCGGCGGACGAGGGCGTGGTCCTGCGGCCGGACGAGGGTTGAGGAAGCGCGCGCGGGCGCGGCCGGGGAACGATGTCGCGAACGCGCCGTTCGCGCGGGCCCGGCGCGGGCGCCCGGGCGACGGGCTTGCCCGCCGGTCGACCCGGCGATAGCGAGCATGCATGGCGGAGGATTCCGGAGGCGGCGTGCGCTGCCACGTCGAGGACGGCATCGCGACGCTCGTCCTCGACCGGCCCGACAAGCGCAACGCCGTCATGCCGCCCGACTGGCGCGCCTTCGAGGACCACCTCGACGCAGGCGCCGCCGATCCCGCCGTGAAGGCCTTCGTCGTGACCGGCGCGGGCGACACCTTCTGCTCGGGCGGCGATCTCAAGACGATGGGGGAGCGCCTCGCCCACGGCACCGTCCGCCGCTCTCGCGAGCTCCTGCGGATGAGCCGCGCGATCCAGCGCTTCCGGGAGACGCCGAAGCCGATCGTGGCAGCGATCAACGGCCCTGCGATCGGTGCGGGCTGCGTGATCGCGCTCGCCTGCGACCTGCGGGTCGCGACCGCGAGCGCCAGCTTCTCGGTGCCCTTCCTGCGCGTCGGGCTCCAGCCGGACTTCGGCGGCGCGTACTTCCTACCTCGCACGCTCGGCACCGCCCGCACCTTCGAGCTCCTGTGGACGGGCGACTCGTTCGGCGCGGACGAGGCGCGCGAGATGGGGCTCGTGAACCGGGTGTTTCCCGACGCGACCTTCGCCGAGGACACCTCGGCGCTGGTGAGGCGGATCGCTCGCCAGCCGGTCGGCGCGCTCGCCATGTCGAAGCTCACCGTCTACCGCGGTTCCGAACAGACGCTGCGCGAGCTGCTCGACCTGGAGGCGCTCGCGCAGGCCCTGCTCTCGAAGTCCGAGGACGCGGCCGAGGGCGTGCGGGCCTTCGTCGAGAAGCGCAAGCCCGACTTCCGGGGCGAGTGAGGGAAGCGATGGACGGACGACGGACGTCGGCGCTCGGCGCCCTCCTCATGGGGCTCGCGGTCGTGCTCGGCGCCTTCGGCGCCCACGGGCTTCGCGCGCGTCTCTCCCCGGACCTGCTCGAGATCTGGGAAACGGGCGTGCGCTACCACGCCTACCACGCGATCGGGCTCGTGCTGGCCGGGCTGCTCGCGCTGGTCGCGGAGCGCGGCGCGGAGGGACGAGAGGTGCGGACGAATGCCGGCGTCGGTGCGGCCGCGCTCGCCTTCACGCTCGGGATCGCGGTCTTCAGCGGCAGTCTCTACGCACTCGCGCTCACCGGACTGCGCTGGCTCGGCGCGATCACGCCGATCGGCGGCGTCGCGTTCATCGCGGGCTGGATCCTGCTCGCGCGCGCCGCTCTGCGCCGCGACTGAGCGGCCTCGACTCGCTCGATCGCGGCGTGCAGCGCGCGAATCGGCCGCTGCGACGGGCGCGTCCTGCCGTCTTTTTTTCCCCTCGCCTCCATTGACGCCTCCCCGAGAGCGTAGTAGGCCCGCCGGGTTCGTACCGATCGGGTGCCCGAATCACGGGTGAAAAGGGAAAGGGGTGGAAGGCCCCTGCTGCCCCGCAACTGTAAGGGGGGACTCGCGTCACACGAAGCCACTGCCGGAGTCGGCGGGAAGGCGTGACGACGAGGATGATCCCCGAGCCAGGAGACCTGCCCGACCGGATGCAGAGTGAGAGCCTCTCGGAGGGAGGGGGTCGCATGTCCGATCGAAGATGGCAGGATCCGCCTTGCGGATCGGGGTGGAGCGCTTCGCGCGTCTTCCCCGCCGTCTCGTCGTGCGCCCTCGCTCCGCCCCCCGGGCGGCGCTCACCCCATGTCCGTCATCCGGGCGACCCCGCGCGTGGTCGCGGTCGTCCGGGGAGAGGGGTCGGCCGCCATGGAGCGGAAGAACGAGGGCTCGTCCGAGTCGCGCGCTAGCGCGTCGGGACGGAGACGTCCGAAGCAGGGACGGGGGCAGCAGGGGGTCGGGCGCCGTTCGTCCGTCCCCGGCCGGGGCCGGTGGTACCGAGCCGCAGGGTTCGCGGCGGGAGTCGCCGCGTTCACCGTCTCCGCGGCTGCGCGCGCGCAGGACGTTCCGACCACGCCGGTCGACGACTCGGTCGAGCCGGGCGCCCAGCTCGAGACCTACGTGGTCACGGCGACGCGCATCCGCGAGCCGCTCTCGACCACGCCCCAGACGGTCGAGGTGATTTCCGCCGAGGACATGCAGTCGCGCGAGCAGCCGATGATCTCCGACGTGCTGCGCCAGGCGACCGGCGTGCAGGTGAACCAGGCCGGCGGGCCCGGCTCCCAGACGAGCGTCGTCATCCGCGGAAGCGACCCCGACCAGGTGCTCACGCTGATCGACGGCGTGCAGGTGAACGCGGGCACCTTCGGCGCGTTCAACTACGCGAACCTGGTGCCCGAGCCCTTCGACCGCGTCGAGATCCTGCGCGGCGGGGGCGGCAGCCTCTACGGCTCGGAGGCGATCGGAGGCGTCATCAACTTCATCACCCGCCAGGGGACGGTCGACGGCGGCCTGTCGGCGTCCGGCGCGGGCGGCAACGGCAGCACCGATCGCGAGGCGGGCACCTTCTCCGCCTCGCGCGGCGGCTTCGGGATCGCGGGCGCCGCGACGCATTACGGCACGGACGGCTTCGGGCCGAAGATCCCGGTCGACGCGGAAGGCACGGACTACGTCCGCAACGACGGCTTCGACCTGTCGACCGCGTCGCTGCGCGGCGACTGGAAGCCGACCGAGACCGGCGACCTCTACGCGATCGGACACTACATCCGCTCGCACGTCGGCCTGCAGAACGCGAACAACTTCCTCGGCATCCTCGACCCGACCGCGCGGCAGGACGAGGACTTCTACTTCGGAAAGGTCGGCTGGGAGGACGCGCCGGCGGAGGGCTTCTCCTACCACCTCGACGGCGCCTACGTGCAGGACGAC
>JAGWVP010000397.1 GCA_018970825.1 bacterium
CCGACATGCGGCTGCGCCACCGGCTGCTGCAGGGCGAGGACCTGGTGCCGCGCCTGCTCGTGCCGGCCGAGGCGCTGCGAACGGCGGCCGAGCGGGAAGCCCGCACGACGCTGCTGCGGCTGCACAGCCTCGCGATCCATCGCCCGCCGGACTTCGACGTGCGCGAGGCGCTCGCCCAGCTGGTCTCCGCGGTGGTCGTCATCTGCAGCGCGCGACTCGACGCGCCGACGATGAGGCTGCCCCGCCAGCCCGAACTCCTGCGCCGCATGAGCGAGCAGGCCGGCGTGCGCCTCGAGCACTTCCAGCGGCTCCACGAGATGCGCGAAGGCCGGGCCCCGTGGCCCGACGACCTCGACCTCGACCGGCTGGTGGATGCGCTCATCGAGGAGATGGAGGCCCTGGTCCGGGCGATCGATGCGCACCGCGTCTGAGATCGCCCTCGCCCGGCGGCCCGCCCGCCGTTCGATCGCCCGGTGGATCGCGGCGGCGGCATTCGTGCTGCCGCTGCTCGCCCCGCGCCCGGTCCGCGCGCAGGCGAAGCACATCGACGTGCCGCCGCCGCGCGGCTTCGTCTCCGACTTCGCCGGGGTCGTCGACCCGGCGACCCGGCAGCGCCTCGAGCTCCTGATCCGGGAACTGAAGCAGAAGACCGGCTCGGAGATCGCGGTCGTCACCGTGCGCTCGACGCAGCCGGAGACGGTCGACGACTACGCGATGGCGATCGCCGAGCACTGGAAGCCCGGCGACGTGGCGAAGGACAACGGCGTCGTCTTCCTGGTCGCGACCGAGGACCGGAAGATGCACATCCTGACGGGCTACGGGGTCGAGGGCCCCCTGCCCGACGGGAAGGTCGGCGCGATCCGCGACCAGCTGGTCGTGCCGGCGTTCCGGCAGGGCGACTTCTCGCGCGGCATCGCCGACGCGACGACCGCGCTCGCGGCCGAGATCGCGAAGGACGCGGGCGTCACGCTCTCGGGGCTGCCGACCCGCGAGCGGCCGCCCCCGCAGCAGATCAGCCTCCTGCAGCTGATCCTCCTGCTCGTCCTTCTGTTCATCGTCCTTCGGATCATGAGCGGCGCGGCGAACCAGGGGCGGCGCGGCGGGGGCTGGATCGTCGTCCCCGGCGACTCCGGGTTCTCGCGCTCCGGCTGGCGGCGCGGCGGATTCGGCGGGGGCTTCGGCGGGGGGCTCGGCGGAGGCTTCGGGGACATGTCGGGTGGCAGTGGCGGTTTCGGTGGTTTCGGTGGTTTCGGCGGCGGCCGCTTCGGAGGAGGCGGCGCCGGAGGGAGCTGGTGAACAGATGATGAACGCGAACAAGGATGGAATCTTCGGGATCGCAGGCCGGGTGGGAGTCGCCGTGGCGGCGCTCGTCGTCGGCATGCAGCTCTCGGGCTGCGGCTACAACACGCTCGTGTCGCAGAAGGAGGCGATCGGCGGCCAGTGGTCGCAGGTCGAGAACCAGCTGCAGCGCCGGGCCGACCTGATCCCGAACCTGGTCGAGGTGACCAAGGGCTACGCGGCCCACGAGAAGGACGTCTTCGACAACATCGCGAAGGCGCGCGCCCAGATGCTGGGCGCGAAGACGCGCGACGCGCAGATGGATGCGGCCAACATGATGTCGGGCGCCCTCGGGCGCCTGCTCGCGCTCGCCGAGGCCTACCCCCAGCTCAAGGCCGACGCGCAGTTCACGCGGCTGTCGGACGAGCTCGCCGGCACCGAGAACCGCGTCGCGACCGAGCGCCGGCGCTACAACGACATGGTGCAGACCTACAACACCTCGGTGAAGTCGCTGCCGACCTCGATCTGGTCGGGCTGGTTCGGCTTCACGCCCGAGAAGTACTTCGAGGTGTCGCCGGGGGCGCAGGCCGTCCCCCAGGTGAAGTTCTAGGCCGCGAGGCCGCTCGACGACCGGCCCGCGCGCCCCCGCGGGGGTGCGGGCCGGTCGGGGTCGCCCCACGCGACACCCGTGAGAGGTGGAGGCGACCGTGACGCGAAGATCGTTCAACCTGGCTTCGACGGCGAAACTCGTCGGCCTGCTCGTCGTCTCCGTCCTCGGTCTCGCGGTGGCCGGCCACCACGGGACGAGTAGCGCCGTCCGCGAAGGCACGCAGGACGTCGAGGCGTCGCTCCGGTCGGCGGAACTCCTCGACCTCACGAGAACCACGCAGGTCGGCTTCAAGATCCAGGTCCAGAACTGGAAGAACCTCCTCCTGCGCGGCCGCGACGCGCAGGACCGCGATCTCTACCTCGCCCGGTTCGCCGAGTCCGAGGGTCGCGTGAGCGGGCTCCTCGGCGAGCTCGCCTCCGGGCACGGGCTTCCCGCCGACCTCGTCGACGAGGTTCGATCCATCTCGGCGGCCCACGGCGAGCTCGGGCGTCGCTGCAGGAGCGCGTTCGAGCGGTTCCGGCCGGACGATCCCGGGTCGGTCTTCGACATCGACGCCTCGGTTCGCGGCATCGACCAGGACGTCGACCGCCGCATCGATGCCGTGGCGGATCGCGTGCTCGAACGCCAGCGGGCGTCGACGGCGGAGGTCGAGGGTCGGCTCGCGACGCGCGCGGAGGCGCTGCGACGCATGCTTTCCATCGCGACCGGGACGACGCTCGTGCTGCTCGCCCTGCTCGTCCGACGCCTGCTTTCCGCCTCCGGCTGAGTCCACGGGTCATGGGTCAGCCCGTCGGACTCTTCCTTGCCGGACTGAGCTTCTTCCTGTCCGGGGTGGCCGGCCTCCGCTCGAGCCTGCAGCGGCTCGGCGGCCGCGGTCTCAGGCGGGCGATCGCGCGCGTCACCGACCGCAGGCTCTCCGCGCTCGTCGCCGGAATGGTCGCCGGCGCGGTCACCCAGAGCGCCTCGGCCGTCGCCTTCATCCTCTCGGGCATGGTCGCGACGGGAGTCGTCACGCTCGGCCGGTCGCTGCCCGTGGTGGCGGCGGCGAACCTCGGGACGGCGGCGCTCGTGTTTCTCGCCGCCATCGACCTGCGGCTGGTCGCGCTCTACCTGGTCGGCGTCTGCGGGCTTTCCAGGACCTCCGGCACGGCACCTCGGCACGAAGCCGTGCTGGGCGCCCTGCTCTCCGTCGGGCTCCTGTTCTTCGGGCTCGATCTCGTCAAGCAGGCCTTCGCTCCGCTCCCCGCGAACCGCGAGTTCCAGGAACTGGCGGCATCGCTCCGGGACTGGTCGCTCCCGGCGCTCCTGCTCGGAGGGGCCTGCCGGCTGTTCGTCCAGTCGTCCTCGGCGATCGGCGTGATCGCGGTGACGCTCCAGTCCGCGCGGATCTTCAGCGAGACCCAGGCGATGCTCCTCGTCTGCGGTGCGGGCCTCGGCGTGGCACTCTCGAACCTCTTCCTCTCGAGCGACCTGAGGGGCGCCCCGCGGCAGATCCTCGTCTACCAGGGCCTGATCAACCTCCTCTCGGGCCTGTTCTTCGGCGCGATCCTCTGGGCGGACCGGGCCGCCGGGACCGACCTCGTCCCGCGCGCCCTCGACCACCTCGCGAGCACGCCGGCAAACCGCATCGCATGGGTGTTCCTCGCCAACATGGCAGGAGCACTCGCGGTGGGGCTCGCGGTCCTGCCCTGGATCGAGAGCCTGCTCGACCGGTGGGAACCTCCCCGTCCCGAGGCGCAGGCGTCCCGGCCCGAGTTCGTCCACGACGGGGCGCTCGACGTGCCGGAGACCGCGATCGCCCTCGCGTCGCGGGAGCAGCAGCGACTGCTGGCCCTCGTCTCGTCCCTCCTCGACTGCGTGCGG
>JAGWVP010000398.1 GCA_018970825.1 bacterium
GACGTCCTCGCCCGAGCGCCGCGCCCAGCAGGAGCGCATGCGCGATGCCTGCCTCGAGGCGACGCTCGCGAAGATCCCGGACGGCTCGACGAGGGCGAGGTTCTGCGACTGCTCGAGCGAGCGGATCGCACGATCCCTCCCGGTCGACGTGCTGTCGGGCGACGACTCCTCGGCGCAGGCGCGGGAGGCCTTCGCGTCGACGATCGTCGAGTCGTGGACGGACTGCTCCCGCGAGGTGGGCCTGCCCGCCGAGGACCCGGTCGCCGCGGCTTCGCCCGGGGACTCCCCGTCGAGACCCTCGATCGTGCAGGTGATCGCCGCGGAGCCCGCGACCCGCAGGGTCGTGACCGGCTCCGGTTTCTACGTCACGGAGCACCTGGTGGCGACGAACCACCACGTGGTGCGCAACCACCCGAGCGTCGGGGTCGCCGTCGAGGGTGCCGAGCCGCTCGTCGCGCGCGTGCTCTACGTGGACCCGGCGCTCGACTTCGCGGTCGTCGCCTCGCCCGTCGAGGGCGAGCCGCTCGAGATCCGCGACGGGCCGGTCGAGGACGGCGAGGCGGTGCTCGCGTGGGGGTTTCCGCAGGGGCGCCGGCGGATCGCGTTCTCCTCGGGCACGGTCCGGGCGGCGGACGAGGTCTTCATCGTGCACGACGCGCTGATCGCGGCGGGCAGCAGCGGCGGGCCGCTCACCGACGCCGACGGCAAGGTACTCGGGATCGTGACCTTCCTCGCGAAGTCGCGCGGCGACGCGGCGAACGAGAGCGATCGCGGCATCGCCGTCCGGATGAACCTCATCCTTCGCAGCATCGCGGCGCGGGCGAAGGCCGGGGAGGCCCGGGCTGCACGGAGGCCTCCGGCCCCCGACCGATCGCTCCACGAGACCGACCTCCCGCCGCCCCGCGGCACCGCGATCCGCTGACGCCGGCACTTCGCCCGCCTGCGTCCGCGCGCGGCGGGACCGCGGGGCGCTTCGCGCGAACGGGCGCGCGCCTACTTGTCGTCGGGCACGATGCGCGTGATCTTCGAACCCTCGAGGTTGAGCCCGAACATGAGCCCCTTCGGGTCGAAGACGAAGGCGTAGACGTCGCTGCGGGCGGTCTGGTTCGACAGCGTCGCGGCCGCACCGCTGTCGATGAACACGATGGTCGGACCGGTGCCGAGCTGCCAGCCGGAGGTCGCGTACAGGTAGTCGAGCGCGTCCTCGGTCATGAGCATGAGCGCGTAGCCGTAGGTCTGCGCGCCGATCTGCACCCCGACCGTGATCGACGCCGTGCCGTAGTAGTCGGTGGGCTTGCCGTCGCGGACGAGCGCGCCCTCGCCGTACGAACCGCCGACGAGGACGCCTCCCTTCAGCACGTGCGGGAAGACGAGGACCGCCTTCGCCTTCTCCCCGAGAGCCTTCGCCGCCGGAACCGTCGCGTAGAGCTTGTCGAGGGAGTTCAGGACGTCGCGGTCGATCTCGACCGAGGTGTCGGCCCGGGAGTCGACCGGCCGAGCGAGCAGCAGCGCGAACAGAGCGGTGGTCGCCGCCCGGGCGATTCGGATCCGCATGCCCCCACCTCCTTTGCGCGGCCGGGCCGCGCCCTCCTCCTCCGCCGACGGCCCGACGACGCGGCCTTCCCGCGCGACGACGCCGCGTCGACCCCGATGCTAGCCGTTCGTCCCGGCGACCGGAAGCGGGGCGCTAACGACCGGCCCGCGCGGACACCGCCGCCCTGCCGGCCGGGCCCGCCCGTCGTCAGCCCTCGCCCTCGGGTTCACCCACCTCGTCGTGCTTCAGCTGGCTGTGCTCGTGCATCCGGGCGATCTGGGAATCGACGGCCGCGGTCTCCCGCTCGAGGAAGCGCTCGATCGCGCCGGAGAGCCGGGGCTCGCGCACCCAGTGCATGCTCGTGGTGGGCTCCGCGTCGAAGCCGCGCAACCACTTGAACTCGCCGCCCGCGCCCGGCTCGAAGCGGTGGAGGCCCGACCGGATGCAGTGCTCGATCGTCGCGTAGTAGCAGACGTTGAAGTGCAGGAAGCGCAGTTCCTCGAAGCATCCCCAGTAGCGCCCGTAGAGCACGCCGGACTTGGCGACGTTGAACGTCCCGGCGACCAGTTCCCCGTGGCGGCGGGCGACGAGGAAGCACAGGTTGCGGCGGAATCGCTCCTCGAGGAGCTCGAAGAGCCGCGGGGTGAGGTAGCGGCGCCCCCAGACGTGCTTGTCGACCGTGGTCGCGTAGATCCGGTACATCGGCTCGAACAGCTCGGCCGGGATCTCGTCCCCGCACAGCGCGTCGATCCGGATCCCCTGCTCGTCGAGCTCGCGGCGCTCGCGGCGGACCTGCTTGCGGCGCTTGTGCCGCAGCGCCCCGAGCCAGTCCTCGAAGGTCTCGTAACCGTAGTTGCGCCACTTGAACTGGTAGCCGCGACGCTCGAGCCAGCCCTCCTCGCGCAGGATCTCGGCCTCCCCGGGCGTGCAGAAGTTCACGTGGACCGAGGAGATCCCGTTCTCCTCGCAGAGCCCTCGCAGCGCGCGGGCGAAGATGCGCACGACCGAGCCGCGGTCGACGCCCGGGGCGACGAGGAACCGCACGCCGGTCGCCGGGGTGAAGGGCACCGCGACGAGCATCTTGGGATACCAGTCGAGCCCCGCGCGGTGCGCGGCCTCGGCCCACGAGTAGTCGAAGACGAACTCCCCCTCGCTGTTCGTCTTGAGGTACATCGGGCAGGCGGCGACGAGGCGATCGTCCTGCGAGTAGAGAGCGAGGTGCTGCGGACTCCAGCCGCTGCGGCCGCCGACGCAGCGCGACTCCTCGAGTGAAGCGAGCCAACCCCACTCGAGAAACGGCGACTCGTCGCCGACCAGGGAGTCCCAGTCCTCGCGCGTGACGTCGGTCGCGAGACTGGTCAGCAGGCGCAGCGTGAAGAAGCCGCTCTCGTCGGGCACGCGCTCATGGTTGCGCCGCCCGCGGGGATCGGCAAGCGGCCGGTCCGATCCCCTCGCGCCGATCGGCCGGGAAGGGGGCGGGTGCGGCACCGACGTGCCGCACCCGCCCCGTTCCGGGCGCGAGAGGAAAGAGGGATCTCAGGCAGTCGGCGTCGGCGCGGGCGTCGGCGTCGGAGCCGGCGTCGGCGTGACGAACGGCCCGCGAACCGCGAACACGCGCTGGGCGTCGATCTTGGGGCCGGAACTCACGCCACCGTAGTAGATGAAGTAGGCGTTCGAGGGCGTGTAGGGGTTGCTCGTCGCCGTCCAGTAGCCGGCGAATCCGCCCGTCGAGCCGAGCGCCGTCGGGAGACAGCTGTCCGGGTAGGTGGTGCAGTCGATGACGCTGTTCATCTCCTCGAACACCGGCAGGCGCCAGTCGGTATAGCCTGCGAAACCGGGGGCCTGGTTGAGCGCCGCGAGGAACTCGCTGACCGCGGTGCCGTCGAGCAGGTAGGGGGCTCCCGTGCTCCAGGTGTAGAGGTTGTTCGCGTCGTTCGGGTCGGCCGGGTTCGGCGATCCGCCGAAGGTGCCGGTCTTCTGGGCCCACATCGTCCCCGTGTCGGGATCGGTGGCCGTGCCATCGCAGTTGATCCAGTAGCCGCCCGACTGGAACGGGACGCAGGGCGTCGCGGTCGGGGTCGGCGTCGGCGTTGCCGGCGCAGGCGTCGGAGTCGCCGTCGGGGTCGGGGTGGGCGTCGGCGTCCGAGTGGGAGTGGGCGTTGGCGTCGGGGTCGGGGTGGGCGTCGGCGTCCGAGTGGGAGTGGG
>JAGWVP010000399.1 GCA_018970825.1 bacterium
TCGAGGCCCGCCTCGTCGCGGCCTTCGAGGCCCACGCGTGCGTCGTCCCCGACTCGCCGGGCGCGGACGTGCTCCGGCAGGCGGCGGCGCGGGCGTTGCGCGAGCAGGTACGCCCCGCCGTCGAGGCCGAGATCCACAAGGTGCTGCGGACGGTCGCCGACGACGTCGCGATCGAGGTGTGCGCGGAGAACGTCGGTCGCGCGCTGCTCGCGCCGCCCTTCGGCCCGCGCGCCGTCGTGGGCGTCGACCCCGATCCGCGCCGCGGCGGCCGGGCCGCGGTCGTGGGCGCCGACGGCCGCCCGATCGCCTCGCTCGCGATCGAGGTGAAGGGCGACGAGAAGGTGGCCGCCTCGATGGACGCGCTCGTCGCGGCCGTGCGCGAGCACGACGCGAAGGCGGTCGCGGTCGGCAACGGCCCCGGCGGCCGCGACCTCGAGGGGCGGCTGAGGCGCGCGCTCGCCGAGCGCGGCTGCGAGGTGCCCGTCGTGCTCGTGAACGAGGCCGGCGTCCCGGCCTGGGCCGCGGGCGACGAGGCGCGGGCCGAGATGCCCGACCTGGCCGCCGGCACGCGCGGTGCGGTCTCGATCGCCCGCCGCCTCCAGGACCCGCTCTCCGAGATCCTGAAGGTCGATCCGCGGACGGTCGGTGCGGGCCAGTACCACGCCGACGTCCCGCCGCACCGACTGAAGAAGCGCCTCGACGAGGTGGTCGAGAGTTGCGTCCACCGCGTCGGCGTCGACCTGAACACGGCTTCCGTGGCCCAGTTGTCGCGTCTCGCGGGCATCGGTCCGGTGCTCGCCGAGGCGATCGCCGAGTACCGCGCGCGCCTCGGGCCGTTCCGATCGCGGCGGCAGCTGATCGAGGCCGCGCGCCTCGACCCGCGCACGTTCGAGCAGGTCGCGGGTTTCGTCCGCGTCTCCGGGGGCGACTCGACGGCGGCCGAGGGAGCCGACGGCGGCGACGCGGTCGCGGCTCCCGTCGAGGACCCGCGCGGCACGTGGGAGCCGATCGCGTTTCGCGACGACGTGAACTCGGTCGAGGACCTGAAGAAGGGGATGGTCTGCCCCGGCGTCGTGACCAACGTCACCGCCTTCGGTGCGTTCGTCGACGTCGGCGCGAAGCAGGACGGGCTCGTGCACGTGTCGCGTCTCTCCGACCGCTTCGTCGGCGACCCGGCGGAGGTCGTGAGCCCGGGCGACCGCGTTCAGGTGCGGGTGCTCGAGGTCGACGTCGAGAAGCGGCAGATTTCCCTCACGATGCGCTCGCCCGAGCGCGAGGGCCGCCGTGGTGTCCCGGGGCGCGCCGAGCGCGAAGGGCCGGGGCGTACCGGACGCGGCGACGAGCGCCCGCGCGGGCCGCGCCGCGACGACCGCGGACGCGAGGGACGCGAATCCCGGGAGGCGCGTCCGGGCGGCCCGGTCGAGGCGCGCGGCGACCGCGGACGCGGGCGCGAAAGAGACCGGCGCGACGGGCCGGGCGGCCCGCGACCGGGCGGTCCCGCGGCGCCCTCGACCCCGCGCGGGATGCGTGCGGACGAGCGCCGCGATCGCGACCGCCCGCGCGGCGGGGATCGTCGCGACGGCGACCGCGACCGCCCGCGCGACCGGGATCACGACCGCGACCGTCCGCGCGACCGGGATCACGACCGCGACCGTCCGCGCGACCGGGATCACGACCGCGACCGTCCACGCGGCGGCGACGCGCCGCGCACCGGCGGCGGCCCGCGCAAGCCGGCCGAGCCGTTCAACAACCCGTTCGCGGCGCTGCTCTCGAAGAAGGACTCGTTCCGCAAGCAGTGAGCGACGGCCCGGCGGCGCGCATGCGCGCCGTCGGCTAGCCTCCGGGCATGGTCGCCGAGGTCCGGGTCCGCGTCCCCCACGCGGAGATCGACGTTCCCGGTGCCATCGAACGGGCGACGGCGCGCGCGGCCGGCGTGCGCGAGGGCGAACTCGCCGGGGTCGTCGTCGTGCGCCGATCGCTCGATGCGCGCCGCGGCGCCCCGGCCTGGGAACTCCGCGTGCGGGCGTTCGTCGGCGAGCCGCCGGCGGTCGAGCCGCTCGGCGGCTTCGAGCCACGCGACGTCGGTCGGGCGGAGACGGTGATCGTCGTCGGGTCGGGGCCCGCGGGCCTGTTCGCGGCGCTCGGCCTGATCGAGTCCGGGCTGCGGCCGGTCGTGGTGGAGCGCGGCCGGGACGTGCGCGGCCGGCGCCACGACGTCGCCCGGATCTGCCGCGAGGGCGTGGTCGATCCCGACAGCAGCTACGGCTTCGGCGAGGGCGGGGCGGGGACGTTCTCCGACGGGAAGCTCTACACGCGCTCGACGAAGCGAGGCGACGTGCGCGCCGTCCTCGAGACGCTCGTCCGCCACGGTGCGCCGCGCGACGTGCTGGTCGACGCGCACCCCCACGTCGGCACGAACCGGCTGCCGGGCGTCGTCGAGGCGCTGCGGCGATCGATCGTCGAGTGCGGCGGGGAAGTGCGTTTCGGCTTGCGCATGACGGGCCTGTCGCGCGAGGCGACCGGGGCGATCGGCGTCGAGCTGCTGCCGTCGACCCTCGCGGCGACGGCGCCCGGGGCCGGGGTCGTCCCGGAGCGGCTGCGGTCGCGAGCCGTGGTTCTCGCGACCGGGCACTCCGCGCGAGACGTCCACCTGCTGCTGCGACGCGCGGGCGTGCGCCTCGACCGCAAGCCGTTCGCGCTCGGCGTGCGGGTCGAGCACCCGCAGTCGGTGGTCGACGCGATCCAGTACCACTCGGCGGTCCGCGCCCCGGGGCTCCCCGCCGCCGCCTACTCGATCGTCGAGCGCGCGGGCGGCCGCGGCGTGTTCTCGTTCTGCATGTGCCCGGGCGGCATCGTCTGCCCCGCCGCGACGGCGCCCGGCGAGGTCGTGGTGAACGGCTGGTCGCCGTCGAGCCGCGGCTCGCGCTGGGCGAGCTCGGGCATCGTCGTCGAGATCCGAGACGAGGACCTCGCGCCCTTTGCCGGACACGGGGAGCTCGCGGGCGTCGCCTTCCAGGCGGCGATCGAGCGCGCGGCCTTCGAGGCCGGCGGGGGAGGCCTGCGTGCCCCGGCGCAGCGGCTGGTCGACTTCGTCGAGCGTCGCGCCTCGCCCGACCTGCCTCGCTCGTCCTACCGCCCGGGGCTGTCCCCGGCGGACCTGCGCTCGGTGCTCCCGGAGCCGGTCGCCTCGCTGCTGCGCGAGGGGCTCGCGAGGATCGGGCGGCGGATGCGCGGTTTCGCGACCGGTGAGGCGGTGGTGGTCGCCCCGGAGAGCCGGACGTCGTCGCCGGTGCGCATCCCGCGCGACCCCGACTCGCTCGAGAATCCCGACCTGCCCGGCCTCTACCCCTGCGGAGAGGGCGCCGGCTACGCGGGGGGGATCGTCTCGGCCGCCCTCGACGGCCTGCGGTGCGCCCGCGCCGCCGCCCGACGCATCGGGGCGGGCGGGAATTCCCCGAATTGACGCGCCGGGGACCCGGCGGCAGGGATAGGGTCGTGACCCGAACACGCCTCCGTCCCGAGCAGGGACGTTCACCCGTTTCCGTCGTCCGCGTCCTCTTCCTGGTGGCCGGTCTCTCGTTCCTCGCGTCTCCGACGGCCCCTGCGCAGGCGGTACCGACGGCGACGGGGATGCGGGCGGCGCAGGCGGCGCTGGAGCGGGAGACGGGCGCGCGGGTGACGGTGGACCGCGGCACGGGAGCGGCGCGCTCGATGCGTTTTGCGGCGGGGCG
>JAGWVP010000400.1 GCA_018970825.1 bacterium
CAGGGCCGGATCGCGGCGCTCGACCGGCCAGCCGGGACGTCCCGGCCGAGGAGGAACTGCCCTGTCGCTCCCGGACAAGCGGAAGATCCTGCAGCGTCTCTGCGAGAGGCTCGCCGAGCGCGTCGACCAGATGCGCGCATCCCAGCTCGAGACGCGTGCCGGGGCGACGCACCCCGAGACCCGGCAGGAGCATCCGAAGGACACGCGCGCGATCGAGGCCGGCTACCTCGCGCGCGGGCTCGCGGGACGGGTCGAGACGCTGCAGGAGGACCTGGTCGCGCTGCAGCGCATGGAACTGCGCGATTTCGGCCCAGGCGCCCCGGTCGCACTCGGCGCGCTCATCGAAGTGGAGCGCGCGGGCGGAGGGCGGGCCGTCTACTTCCTCCTGCCGGTCGCCGGGGGAGAGGCGGTCGAGGTGGACGGCGGCGAGGTTCTCGTGGTCACGCCGGCCTCGCCCATCGGGGAGGCGATGATGGGGGCGGTGTGCGGGGACGAACTCGAGGTGCGGGGGCCGAGGGCGACGGTGGTGGGGGTGGGTTGAGGGCGACGACCGTTCGACACCTTGCGGGGATTCGGCGCCCGATTCTCCGCACTCCCCGCGGAGCAGTCCCACCCCCGCCGAACCCGTCCGGACCCGCCGCGAAGCGACGCCCCGGGCCGCCGCCCCTCACCCCGCGAGGAACTCCCGCGCGATCCGCAGGAACTCGTCGAGCCGGTCGTGGTGCACCCAGTGCCCCGCGCCCTCGACGTTCACCACGCGCGCGTTCCGGAACGCCTTGCCGCGCCCGTCGATCGACGGGTCGCTCGCCCAGGACTCGGTGCCGCGCACGAGCAGCGTCGGGCAGGTGATCGCGCCCCAGAGGTCCTGCGCGTCGGGGACGTTGAACATGTAGGGCGAGACCGCGCGGGTGAAGTTGTCGAACTTCCACACCCACGACCCGTCCTCCTCGCGCTGCGCGCCGTGGATCGTCAGGTGGCGCGCCTGCTCCTCGCTGAGCCGCGGGTTCGCGTCCCGCATGCGCGCGATCGCCTCCTCCAGCGTCGCGTAGCGGTGGGGGTGGCGGCGGGCGAGACCCTGCATCTCCCGCACCCAGTCGAGCATGCGCTCGTGAGCGCCGCGCTTCTTGAAGGACGCGATCATGTCGGGCGACGGCCCGAGCCCCTCGATCGCGATCACCTTGGACACCCGCTCGGGGTAGATCCCCGTGTAGTGCAGCGAGATCGAGCCGCCGAGCGAGTGGCCGAGGATCGTCACCGGGAAGCGGTCGAGGACCTTCAGCAGCTGCGCCACGTCGAGCACGTAGTCGATCAGCGAATACGACGACCCGATCGCCCATTGCGAGTCGCCGTGGCCGCGCAGGTCGGGCGCCACGACGTGCCAGTCGCGACGCAGCTCGCGCGCGACCCAGTCCCAGCTCCGCGCGTGGTCGCGCCCGCCGTGGACGAGCAGGAGCAGCGGCGCGTCGCGGTTGCCCCAGTCGAGGTAGCGCAACCGGAGGCGCTGCGAGACGTAGACTTCGGAGGACGGGCCGGCGTCGATCTCGAGGCTCACGAAGGGATCCTACGCGGCACGTCGTCGTGCCGCCACGTCGCCCGGCTGCGATGGTGATCGGCGACTCGGTCGGCCGAAGCTCGCGACGCCGGGCGGAACGGGCCGACGGGGTTGCGAGGCGGGTCGCCTGCGCCGACCGGACGGGATCAGGCGCGACGCGCCATGATCACCCAGTCCTCGTCCCCGCCCTCGCGAACGAAGCCGCAGCGCTCGTACACGGCGATCGCCGCGGCGTTGTTCGCCGCGACCTCGAGGTGCACGCGTCGGAGCCCGAACTCGCGGAGCGCGAGCTCCGCGACGAGACTCGTCGCCTCGGTCGCGAGGCCCCTGCCTCCCGCGCCGGGCTCGCCGATCAGCAGGCGGCCGAACTCCGCCTCGCCGCGCGCCGGGTCGATCGCGTAGAGCGACACCATCCCGACCGGGCGAACGCCCCCCGCCTCGCGCTTCTCTTCGACGATCCACACGAAGTCGTCGTCGCGCTCGCGATGGCGCTCCCACCAGGCCGCGTGCTGCGCCGCCCCGATCGGCTCGCTCGTGCGGAACCAGCGCCGGATCTCGTCGCGGTTGCGCCACGCGCGCGTGAGCGGCAGGTCGGCCTCGGCGAGCGGCCGCAGCCGCACGCGCTCGCCGTCGAGAACCCGCATGCGCGCCTTGACCGGCGCGCCCGCGGGGCGGTCGCCACCCGTCACGCGCTCAGCCGATCGACTTGACGCTCGCGAGCGGACGCGAGCCGCCCGAACGCCTCCGCGCGAGGACCTGGCGAAGCGAGTCGGCGACACGCTCGACGTCCGCGCGCGCGAGACCGAGGTGCATCGGCAGGGAGACGATCCGGCCGCTCGCGCGGTGCGCGCGCGGGCACGTCCCCGCCATGTCCGCGTACATCCGGTAGACGGTGTTGTCCTGGTAGTGGACTCCCGGGTAGATGCCTGCGCCGTTCAGCGCGGCCATGACCTCGTCCCGGCGGTCGACTTCGACCTGGAAGAGGTGGCGCGACGACTCGCAGCCGCGCGCCTGCGGAATGCGTTCGAGTCCGTCCTCGCCCGCGAGCAGCTCGTCGTACCAGGCGGCGATCTGACGGCGGAACGCGTTGTCGGCGTCGAGGTACTTGAGCGAGACGAGCCCGATCCCCGCCATGATCGAGTTGCCGTGGTACTTGAAGCCCTCGTGCTCGACGTCGTAGTACCAGCGGTAGACGCCGTCCTGCTCGACCGTACGCGTGTAGGTGTCCTTGTTGATGCCGAGCCAGGTCCAGCGGCGGACCTCCGTGTCCAGGTCGGCGTCGGCGAAGCAGATCATGCCCGAGTCGGCGGTCGGCAGGTTCTTCACCGCCTGGAAGCTGAAGACCGTCGCGTCGGCTTCGCCCCCGACGTGGCGCCCGTCGAGGCGGGTACCCGCCATGTGGGCCGCGTCGAGGATCAGCACGAGGCCTCGCTCGCGGCAGAGCTCGCGGACCTCGTGCAGCCGTCCCGTGTTGCCGCCGAGCCCGACGAAGATCACCGCGCGGGTGCGGGGGCCGATCCGCTGCGCGATCGACTTCGGATCGAGGCACAGGTGCTCGTCGACGTCGGCGAACACGGGCTTCATGCGCTCGTAGAGGATCGCGTGGTTCGTCGAGACGAAGGTGAGCGGCGTCGAGACGATCTCGTCGCCGTCCTTCCAGCCGTGGCGCTCCTTGAAGAGTCGCACGGCGAGGTGGAGCCCGGCGGTCGCCGACGACAGGAAGTGCGCGTGCGGCAGGCCCGTGTAGGCGCGCCAGGCGTTCTCGAACTCGACCGTCTTGTAGCCGAGCCCGGTCCAGCCCTTCTCGAGGCACTCGCGGACCTGCGCGAGGCATTCCTCGACGCGGAAGCGCGGCACGAAGAGGTGGATGGGTTCCAACGTCGCCTCCCTCTCCGTCGCGTCTAGCCCGGGTCCGCGGGGGATTCAATCCGGCCGGTTGTCGGGCACGACCGCCTCGGGTACGTCGGGCCGGGGTCGCGATGGAGGTGCTTCACGACGGGAGACTCGCAGCGTCGGCCGGCGATCGCCTGCCGGCGCTCCCGGTCCTCCGGCTTCTCGTCGTCACGCCCGGGCGGATCGCGAGCACGCAGATCTTCGACCTGGTCTTCCAGGGCCTCGCCGAGCAGGGTGCGCTCGAATTCCGCACCGTCTTCGACAACGAGTCGACGCCGGCCGAGC
>JAGWVP010000401.1 GCA_018970825.1 bacterium
TTCGATGCCGACCCGGGCCCCGAGCAGCGAGCGGCCGGTCGGCAGCAGGAGCAGCAGCCCCGCGGCGAGCAGTCCGACCCGGGTCGCCCAGAGCCGCTCGCCCAGCACGACCGCCAGTGCCGTCGCCGCGGCACCGGCCGCGACGCCCGGCAGGCGGAGGTTGCGCTCCGTCGAGGGGAGGGCGAGCGGTGCGATCGAGCAGAGCGCGGTCGCGGCGGGGGTCCACGCCGCCGAGGAACGCGCGAGCGGGCCGGCCGCCATCCAGCGGGCCGGCTGGGAGGCGAGCGCCAGGTCGGCCTCGCGCTCGTCGAGCGGGGCGCGGATGCGGTCGCCCCGTCCGAGCAGCACGACGACGAGAAACGGCAGCAGGATCGTGGGCAGCGTCAGGCGAAAGCGTGCCCGTCGTTCGCTCGCGATCGGTTCGAGACGGTGGCGCATGCGCTGTCGGCTCCGGATCGACGTCGACGCTCGCGCGGCGGCCCCCGCGGCCGATCGACGCCGGACACGGGGACCGCACGGGAATCTCGCGGCCGCTGCCCGGCGTGTCAAATCCCGCCTGCCCGGTCCGCGTCGCGTTGACCGGTTTCGCGGGGCCGTGGTACGCGCGGCGCCTCGCGGCCGGAAGGGGTCCGGCCGCCCGTCACGCGGGAGTTCGGACATGCTGCTCGAGGGGAAGGTCGCGATCGTCACGGGTTCCGGCCGGGGCATCGGTCGCGGGATCGCGCTCGCGCTCGCGCGCGAGGGGGCTCGCCTGGTGGTGAACGACGTCGGTTGCTCGGTCGACGGACGCGGGACGGAGGGGGATCCCGCCGCGCAGGTCTGCCGCGAGATCGAGGCGATGGGCGGTCGCGCGATTCCGAACTACGACTCGGTCTCGGACTTCGCGTCCGCGGGCCGGATCGTCGCGGCGGCGGTCGAGTCCTTCGGTCGACTCGACGTGCTGGTGAACAACGCCGGCATCGTCCGCGACCGGACGATCGTCAAGATGACGGAGGAGGACTTCGACGCCGTTCTCGACGTCCACCTGAAGGGCAGCTTCAACTGCGGGCGTCACGCGATCCCCGTGATGCGCGAGCAGGGCTACGGCCGGATCGTCAACATCACCTCGAGTGCCGGTTTGCGCGGCAACTTCGGCCAGACCAACTACTCGGCGGCCAAGGCGGCCCTGATGGGCGTCACGTTCACCTGGGCGCTCGAACTGGGCAAGCACGGCATCACCGTGAACGCGCTCGCTCCGTCGGGAATGACCCGCATGGTCGGGAGCATGCCCGGCATGGAGAACCGGCCGGTCGCGCCCGAGATGAACCCGGACCTGAACGGGGCGATCGTCGCCTATCTCGCCTCGGAGCGGGCCGGCCACGTGAACGGGCAGGTCTTCGGCCGACGCGGCTTCGCCTTCACGCTCTTCCAGACGCCGCGACCGATCGCGGCGATGTACAAGGAGGGCGGCTGGACCGCGTCGGAGATCGCGGCGAATTTCGACGCCGCGTTCGCGGAGCATCTCCAGCCGGTCGGCATCCCGCAGACCCGGCGCGAGGCGCCGCCGAAGTAGCCGCCCTCAGGCGGGGGCGCTCTCGGCGTCGGCCTCGAGGACGAAGCCGAGCGACTCGCACATCGAGCGCGCCTCCTCGGCCGCCTGCCCGGGCGTCGTCAGGTAGCCCGCGACGAAGATCGAGTTCGCCGGGTACAGCACGAGCGGCTGCCACGAGCCGAGCGTCCGCTCGCGCCCCCCCGCCGCGCGGATGTCGGCCTCGGGGTTGAGCAGCCGCATGAGCGAGAGGGCGCGCAGGGCTCGACCGGCGTCGATCGGGCGCCGGTCGCCGAGCGGCGTGCCGGGAATCGGGTGCAGGAAGTTGAGCGGCAGGGAGTCGACTCCGAGCTCGCGCAGGGCGAGTGCGAGGTCGACCACGTCCATGTCCGTCTCGCCCATCCCGATGATGCCGCCGCAGCAGGTGTGGAGCCCCGCGGCCTTCGCGGCCTTCACGGTCGCGACCCTGTCGGCATAGGTGTGCGTGCTGCAGATCGCCGGGTGGTGGCGCTCGCTCGTGTTCAGGTTGTGGTTCACCCAGCCGACGCCGGCGTCGGCGAGGCGCCGGGCCTTCGGCTCGTCCATGAGCCCGAGCGACACGCAGATCTCGAGATCGGGCCACAGGCGCTTGATCTCGCGGGTCGCCTCGCAGAAGTGGTCGACGTCGCGGTCGCTCGGACCCCGGCCGCTCGTGACCATGCAGTAGCGCCGGGCCCCGCGATCGACCGCGCTGCGCGCGGCCGCGACGAGGTCCTCGTTCGGCAGGAGGCGGTAGGTCTCGATGTCGGCGGTCGAGACGGCCGACTGCGAGCAGTACCCGCAGTCCTCGGGGCAGAGCCCCGAACGCGCGTTCTGCAGCATGCAGATCTTGACCCGTCGACCCCAGTGCCGCGAGCGAACCCGGAAGGCCGCGCGCAGGAGGTCGGGCAGCGCCTCGTCCGGAGTCGCCAGCACGCCGAGCGCCTCGTCGCGGGTGAGCGGCTCGCCCGCGAGCGAACGTTCGGCGAGGCGGTCGAATCCGCCCGCGGGGGCGTCGAGGTCGACGATCGGCGCGGTCTGCATGGCGCTCGCCTCTACCAGACGACCCCGGGCGGTCAACGCGGTACGGTCCCGCCGTCGAGCTGGCGCCGCGCGCCCACGGCGGCGCGTGCGAGCGCGGCGTCGGGAGAGCCGGACGCGGCGAGGAGCGCGGCCGTCACCTCGGGGAGCGCGACCCCGAGGCGGCCGAGCGCCGCGGCGGCGGCGCGACGCACGCCGGGGTCGGGGTCCGCCGCCACGCGGGCCGCGACGAGGCGCGCGCTGCGCTCCCGGTCCCCGTCGCGATCGGGCGCGGCGACGAGGCCGGCGAGTGCCGCGAGCCGCACCGAGGAGTCGCCGTCGTCGAGGGCCCGCCGTGCCGTGTCGCCGAGGTCCGGGGCCGCCAGGTCGCGCAGTCCGTAGAGCGCCATCCGGCGCAGCACCGGCGGGTCGGCGAAGACCGCTTCGCGCAGACGGTCGGCGATCGCGCCGTCGGCGCTCGCGAGGCGGGTCGCGAGCTCGGCCGCGGCCCACCGCTGGTCGCCGTCCTCGAGCGACATCGCCTCGCGGACCGCCGGCCAGAGCCGACCGGGCGACGAGGCGCGCGCGCGACCGGCGGTGAACGCGGCGCCCCAGCGCAGGCGCTGGCGCGGGTCGTCGAGTGCCGCTTCGAGCGCCCGGGCGATCGCGGGAATCGTCGCCGCGAGCGAGGCGACGGTCTCCGCCGCGCGGCGCTGCTCGGCGCGGACCGGGTTCGCGAGCGTCTCGACCACCGCCGCGGCGAGGGCGTCGTCGACGAGGTCGAGGGCGTCGGCGGGCGGGAGCGAGTCGATCTCGTCGAGGGCTCCCGCACGCGCTACGGCTTCGCCCGCGAGCGCCGCGGCGAGCCGCGCGCGCGCCGCGGCGCTCACGCGTCCGCCCCCGCGGCACGCGCGACCAGGTCGGCGAGCTCGCCGGGCGTGAGCCCGAGGATCCAGGTGCGTTCGCGGTCGACCGCGGCCTCGAGGGTCCGCCCGATCGCCTCCCGCCTCGCCTCGCTGCCGGCGAGTGCGTCCGCGATCCGCGCGCGCGCGCCGTCCGGGGCGAGCACGTCGCCGCCGACCGCCGCCTCCGCGATGCGGCCGCCGACCGTCCGCGCCCAGGCGAGGGCGATTCCGAGCCGGGAGGCCGCGACCGC
>JAGWVP010000402.1 GCA_018970825.1 bacterium
GGGCGAGGACCGACCAGCCGCCGAGGGTGAGCGCCCCGGGCCGTCCGCCGGGCCGGAAGCTGCCCTCGAGTTCCCAGAAGAGCGTCGCCCCGCTCCCGCCGCCCAGCTTCCAGCCGAATCCCCAGTTCGAGACGACGTCCTGCCCCGCGTCGGCCGTGTAGACGGCGAACCTCGCGTTGAGGTTCGCCGCGAGTCCCATGCGCAGGAGCATGCCGGGCGCGGCGAGCGGGTAGATCGGCGCGCGGAACACCTGGGCCGTGTTGCGAATGCTCGTGAAGGAACTGAACGCTCCGAAGGTGCCGTTCTGGTAGAGCGCCGCGTAGCGCGAACACATGAAGTCGAGGTCGGCCCCGAGCTGCCCGATCTCGACCGACCACCGGTCGTCGGGACCGAAGTCCTGTCGCAGGCGGAGCTCGTAGAAGCGGAAGGCGTTCGAGGCCTCGTAGTAGCTCACCGACATGT
Source organism: bacterium (assembly GCA_018970825.1). Classification (GTDB taxonomy): domain Bacteria; phylum Desulfobacterota; class Binatia; order UBA12015; family UBA12015; genus REEB422. The sequence goes on from JAGWVP010000402.1 coordinate 463, forward strand.
TGCCGAAGCCGCCGAGCAGGCTCGTGGTCGGCGTCGGCCCCTGGTACCAGTTCCACCCGACGCGGAAGCCGAGCCCGTGCCAGCTTCCCAGGAGCTTCTCGAAGTCGAGGTCGAAGGCTGCGGAGAAGAAGCCGGTGAGTTCGGTGGTGCCGGGCTCCCGCCCGCCGTGCACGTTCGACCAGAGGAGGGCGCTCTGCTGCAGCGCGGGTGTGATGCCGGCGTCGATCATCCGCTGCTTCCAGGCGAAGGCGGCGTTCGCCGGCGAATTCGCGGCCTGCTCCTCGAGCTCGGCTTCGACCTCGCCGACCGACGCCCCGCCGGGGGGGCCGTCGCCAGGAAGCTTCCCGCCGAGGTCGAGCCCCGGCCCGGCCGACTCTCCGCGCCCGGTCGTCCTCGGTACGGGAGGGTCTCCTTCGGCCGGGGACTCGACGGCGACCGGGGTGGGTGTCGGCCGTCCGAGGGGCGTGGGAGTCGGCGCGGCGTGCCGCGCGCCCCGGATCCGCTTGCGGTTGCGGCGAGCCTCGGCGGCCGCCGAGGCGCCCGGGCTCGCGGGCGAGATCTCTGCCGCGGCGGTCGCGGGAACCTCCGTCGAGGGGCCGCCCGACGCCAGCAGCGCGACCGCCGCGGCCAGGACGAACGCCTCGCGGACCGACCTGCGGCCCCGGCGTCGGTCGGCCGTCATGTCTCGACGAACCTCGCGATCGCGGCCCGGAGCTCGTCCTCGTCGCCGTCGAAGAAGTGGCCGCCGCCGGCGACCACGTGCAGCGAGGTGCCGGGTTCACCGCTCTCGAGCAGCCGTGCGAGCGACGCGAGCGGAGCCACGTCGTCGCGCTCGCCGTGGACGAAGAGGCGCGGCCGGCCGTCGGCCGCGAGCGCGGACGCGTCGAGCATCGCGACCGGCGTGCCGATCGCGATCGTGCGGCCCACCCGCGGATCCTCCTTCGCGAGCCGCAGTGCGACCGCCGACCCGAAGGAGAATCCCGCGACCGCGACGTCGGTCGCGCCGGGATGCTCCGCGAGCAGGAAGTCGAGCGCGGCGCGTGCGTCCTCGACCTCGCCGCGTCCGCCGTCGTGTCGGCCGGAACTCGCGCCGACGCCGCGGAAGTTGATCCGCAGCGTCGAGAAGCCGGCCTCGCGCAGCGCCCGTTCGGCGTGGAAGACGACCGGGTTGTGCATCGTCCCGCCGTAGAGCGGGTGGGGATGGAGGACGAGGGCGACGCGCGTCCCGTCCGCGCCGGGTCGGTGGATCGCCTCGAGCTGCCCATGGGGCGCCGGGACCGTGCAGGCGCCGGCGATCATCGCCCCGGGGAGAGCTCCACGAGCCGGGCGCCGCCGTCCTTCGAGCCGGTGAGCGCGAGCTCGCCGTCGAACAGGCGGCGCAGGGCGTCCCCGACGATCTCCCCGCGCCATCCGGAGGAGAGGCGGCCGGTCGTGCGGCCCGAGGCGAGCAGCTGCACGTCGGTGCGGTTCGCGAGCAGGGTGGGCTCGATGCCGCGCTCGTCCGCGATCTGCGCGACCAGCGCGAGCGCGAGCGCGGTCCGCGAACCGCGCCCCTCGTCGACCGACTCGCCCGCGGGCGGCAGCCGCAGCTGCTCGGGGGCCAGCGCCGCACCGGCCTGGGCGGCGGCGACGATCGCCGCCGCCGTGCCGTCGCGCATCGCGCGGCCGTCGAGCCCGCGCACCTCGCGCAGCTGCTCGACCGTCGACGGCGGCCGGTGGACGATCCCCGCGAGCGCCAGGTCCGAGAGCACGAAGCGCGGCGGGATGTCGCGCGCCTGCGCCGCACGCTCGCGCCAGGCCGCGACCTCCTGGGCGACGCCGCGGGTCTTGCCGCGCAGCGAGCGGCTGCCCTTGATCCGCCACCACGCCGTCTCGGGCTCGCCGGGCCCCGACGGCTTGTTTCGCAGCCGCTCGCACTCCTCGTGGACCCAGGCGAGCACGCCGGACTCCTCCGCGCGGGTGCGAAGCGCGGCCTCGATCGCGAGCAGGTACTCGACGTCGGAGGCGGCGTAGGCGACCTGTCCCTCGTCGAGCGGGCGGCGGGTCCAGTCGGTCAGTCGGTCGCCCTTGGGCAGGGTCCGACCGACCACCTTCTCGACCAGGCGTGCGAGCGAGGCGAAGCCCATGCCGAGGAACGCGGCCGCGACCTGGGTGTCGAACATGCGCCGGGGCTCGGCCCCGCAGGCGAGCCGCAGCACCTCGAGGTCCTGCTCGGCCGCGTGCAGCACGGCGAGCGCGTCGCTCTCGAGCAGGCGCCGCAGCGGTGCGGGGTCGACCGCGAGCGGGTCGACCACCGCGACTTCCTCCGGCGAGGCGATCTGCACGAGGGCGAGGTGGGGGAAGTAGGTCTTCTCGCGGTGGAACTCGGTGTCGATCGCGTAGGCGGGGGCCTGCGCGACGCGGTCGAGCAGCCGCTCCAGCGAGTCGGTGTCGGCGATCCAGAGGGGCTGCGGCATCCCCGCCTCGATACCTGAGCGGCCCGGCGCTTGCAGAAGCGGCATTCCGGGGGCGGATGCCCCCGACTCAGCGTCCGGACCCGGTCGACCCCTCGAGCGGCCGCAGCAGCGGGCCCCAGATCGCCCGATGGCGCGCCGCGTTGTCGGCGACCGTCGGCTCCGGGTTCGACGCCGCCGAGCGCCGCCAGTCCGCGAGCAGCCGCGGGTCGGCCACGGAGAGCCGCAGCAGGTCCGCCGCCTCCGCCGGATCGCGCGCCACGGCTCCCGCGCCGGTCGCTCGCATGCGCTCGGCGAGCGCGCCTCGCTCCGAGACGATCGCCGGCACGCCGGCCGCCCACGATTCGCTCAGCGTGTAGCAGAAGGTCTCGTCCCAAGGCGAGAGCAGCAGGCTCGCGTCGATGCGGGCCTCGAGCAGCCGCCCGACGATCTCGTCCCGGACGTAACGGCCGTGGAACACGACGCGCTCGTGTCCGCCCGCCGCCGCGCGCGCGCGCCCCGGAAACCCGTGGGCGTCGGAATCGCCGAACACGTGCCACTCGACGTCGGCCGCGCGCAGGAGTTCCATCGTGCGCAGGACCTGCCCGGATCCCTTCCAGGGCGCGGCGACCGCGCCGAGGAGCGCGACGCGCAACGGGCCCGGGGCGCGCGGCCCCTGCGGCGGCGGGACGCGGTCGCAGCCGTAGGGGACGACGTGCCAGCGGAGGCTCTCGGCCGGGTAGGCGCGCTCGACGATCTCGCGGGTCGCCTCGCAGCCGGCGATCACCGCGTGGGCGCCGCGCAACAGGAGCACGAATTCCGCGCG
>JAGWVP010000403.1 GCA_018970825.1 bacterium
CTGCGCTCGCTGCGCGCGAAGGGCGACCTCGAGGGAGAGACCGGCCGCATGAAACTCGTCCGCGCGAGCGCGATCGGCGACCTGCCGCCGACGCTCGCGACCGTACTGGCCGCCCGTGTCGACGCGCTGCGCAGCGCGGACCGAGCGATCCTGCGGATCGCGGCCACGATCGGGACGCGCTTCGGAGCCGGGCTGCTCGCCCGCGCCGCGGGCCAGCCGCCGATCGCGATCGCAGAGGCCCTGGCGAGGCTCGGACGCGCCGAGATCGTGGAACCGGTCGCGGTCGGCGAGGGGAACGACTTTCGATTCCGCCACGAACTCCTGCGGGAGGCCGCCCTGCGCTCGATGCTGAGCGCCTCGCGCGCCCGGCTCCACGCCGCGGTGGCCGATGCGCTCGAGTCCGAGGCGGACGCCGATCTCCACGCGGCCTCGATCGCGGGCCACCGCGAGGCCGCAGGCTCCCCGGGGATCGCGGCCCGGTGGCTTCTGCGGGCCGCGATCTTCGCGGCCCCGCGCGACCCCGGCCAGGCGCTCGACCACCTGCGGAACGCCGAGCGGATGGTCGGTTCCGAGGGGAACCCGGAGAGCGACCGGCTCCTGCTCGACCTTCGCGTCGCAATGCTCGATCTCGGCTGGCGCGAGGGACTGGCCCCCGAGGATGCGGCCCGCCTCGACTTCGAGGGGCGGAGGATCGCCCGACGCATCGGGGATGCGCGCGCCGGGGCGATCCTCGCGGCCGGACATGCGGCGATCCGCGGCATGTCCGGTGCGACCCGGGAGGTGGTCCCACTCGTCGAAGCGTCGCGCGAACTCTCCGCCGACGAGCGTGACCCGGCCGTCCTGCTCGGATTGCGCACCACCCGGGCCCTCGCCCTCTATTCGGCCGGCGACCTCGCCGGCGTCCTGCACGAGTGCTCGGATCCCCTCTCCCGTGCCGAGATCGGCCTCGATGCGGGCCCGTTCGGCGGGTCGAAGGCGGTGGAGTACCTGACCCTGCGCGGAACGGCACTGGTCGACACCGGCCGCCTCCTCGAAGGACGCGACGTGCTCGACCAGGCGATCCGCGAGGCGCGCAGCAACGGCAGCGCGATCGCGATCTGCTCCGCGATCGCGGCCGCGAGCCTGCGCGCACGATTCACCGGCGCTTCCCCGGCCGAACTCCGGCCGGTCTGCGTAGAGGGGCTCGCCCTCGCGGAGCGGACGCGCAACGACTTCATCCGCAGCCGCATGCTCGGCTCGCTCGCCGAGGTGGAGTTCCTGCTCGGTCGTGCCGGCGAAGCCGTCGCACTCCTGCGCCGGGCGATCGCCGTCACCGAGGCGGACCCGGAGCGGATCCGCGACGACTTCGGACTCGTCGCGCGACTCGCCGGATGCCTGCTCGTCCTGCGTGACGTCGACGGCGCGAGCGCGGCCGCCGACCGGGCGATCGACGCGGTCGCGGGACAGGGCGGCCGCCTGCGGGAAATCGAGATCGTCCTGCGCTGGGCCTGGATCCAGGCCGTGATCGGAAGAATCCCTCCCGCGGCCGTCGAGGCCCGGGTGCGCCCGGCGATGGAACTCGTGGCCGCGACCGGGGCCCGCAGCCGCGACCCCTTCCTGCGCCTCGTCCTCGCCTGGGTCCATCGTCGGGAGGGCCGGACGGACGAGGCGCGCGCGGAGACGCGGCGCGCGCTCGACGACCTCGACGCGATGGGACACTGGGACACCGGCCGGATGCGCATGCTCGAGGACATGCGCGAGCGCCTGTCGTCCGATCACCGCCGCCGGCTGTGGACGTTCCTGTCGGATTTCGGCGTCTCGACGCGGACCGGCCCCGCCGTCCTGCCCTGATCCCCGCGGGGCGGTCCGCCCGGCTCCCGGCAGGGCTCGCCTTTTGGCTCGCGGAGCGGCGCGCGATAGAGCCGTGCGCCATGTCGCAGCGCAAGGTGGCCTTCGTGACGGGTGCGAGCCGGGGCATCGGCCGCGCCTGCGCCCTCGAACTCGCCCGTCGGGGATTCGACGTCGTCGTCACCGCGCGGACGGTCCGCGAAGGCGAGTTCCGCGAGTACTCGTCGACCGTGAAGCGCAAGGCCTCCGTGCCCCTTCCGGGCAGCCTCGAACGCACCGCCGGGGAGGTCCGCGCGCTCGGCGCCGAGGCGCTGGTCTCGAAGCTCGACCTCTCCGTGCGCGAGGATTGGCCCGCGGCGATCGAGGCAGCGCTCGACCGCTTCGGCCGGATCGACGTGCTGGTGAACAACGGGCGCTACATCGGGCCGGGCCACATGGACTCCTTCGAGGAGACGCCGCTCGAACTGATCGAGACGATGTTCACCTGCAACGTGATCGCGCCGCTGCACCTGGTGAGGCTCTGCCTGCCGACGATGAAGCGCCTGGGCGGCGGCATCGTGATCAACGTCACCTCGTCGGCCGGTGACCGGGAGACGCCCGACCCGATCGGCAAAGGGGGATGGGGGCTCGGCTACTCGATCACGAAGGCCGCCTTCAACCGCATGGTTCCGGGGCTCGCCAAGGAACTTCGCGAACACGGCATCGCCGTGATCGGGCTCATGCCGGGCTTCGTCGGGACCGAGCGCATGGCGATCGAACTCGGCGGCTTCGGCTTCGACGCCTCGCGCGGGCTCCCGGTCGAGAACCCGGGCCGGGTCTGCGCGATGCTCGCGACCGCGCACGACCCGATGGTCTTCACCGGGCGCGACGTCCACGGCCCGACGTTCTTCGCCGAGCACGCGGGCGTCGACTTCAGCCCGCCCGCGCGATGAGCCAGGGCGCGACCAGCCGCAGCACGGCGACGATCGCGACGATGCCCGCGAGATCGAGCAGGATCCCGTGGCGCACCATGGTCCGCAGCGGAATGCGCCCCGACGCGTAGACGATCGCGTTGCACGGGGTCGAGACCGGCATGACGAAGCCGAGCGAGGCCCCCATCGTGGCACCGAGAGCCGGGATCACCGGGTCGGCCCCGGCCGAGCGGGCGAGCGCGATGACGACCGGGACGACCATGTTGGCCGAGGCCGTGTTGCTGGTCGTCTCGGAGAGGATCGTCGCGATCGCGGTCGCCGCGACGAGCAGGCCGAAGCCGCTCGAGAGACCCAGCCTCGAGGTGAGGCCGACTCCGATCGCCTCGGCGAGCCCGGTCTGGAAGGCGAGCGTGCCGAGAGCGATGCCGCCGCCGTAGAGGAACACGATCCACCAGTCGATGCCGACCGCCTCGTCCCAGGACAGCGTGAACTCGTGGCGCGAGAGGTCGGTCGGGAGCAGGAAGAGGAGACCGGCACCGAGGAGGGCGACCACGCTCTCGGGGAAGACCTCGGCGAGACGCTGCGCGGCCGCCGCCTCGCGACCGAGGAGGAGCGCGGCCGCACCCGGCAGGATCCAGAGGACGACGGTCGCCGCGAAGGCCGCCATGGTGTTGCGCTGCCCGGCGGTCCAGGGCCCGAGGCGCGCGCGCTCGGCGGCGAGCAGCGGGGCGAGATCGAGCGTCGAACCGGTCTCCCCCCGTTCCCCCGCGCGCGCGCTCCGCGCGAGGTCGAAGACGATCCAGCCGAGCAGCACGAGCACGACCGGTACGCCGAGCGCCATCCAGGAGAAGAAGGGAAGGTCGAAGCCGGTCTCGCGGCGCAGGAAGCCGAGCCCGATCAGGTTCGGCGGGGTGCCGACCGGCGTGCCGAGCCCGCCCACCGAGGCCGCGAAGGAGGTCGACAGCAGCAGCGCGGTC